>CAVHRT010000111.1:0-5058 GCA_963638355.1 Flexilinea sp.
GCCGATTTTTGGACGATTTTCTTGTTCACGAAACGCGAAAAATTCTGCTTGTGAATGGCGCGAGGCAGATTGGGAAATCGTATCTGATTAGGTATGTTGGCAAGAAACTTTTTAAGCATTTTGTCGAGATTAACCTAAAATCGGATCTAGAGGGTGAGCAGATTTTTGCGTCTGCTCGCAGTAAGGAGGATTTTTATCTACAGCTTGGTGCCATCGCGGGGTGCAATCTTGGAAATAGTCGTGATACGCTGATTTTTCTCGACGAAATTCAGAGTTATCCGCACTTGATGACGTTGCTCAAATTCTTGAACGAAGATGGCAAATATCGCTACATTGCGAGTGGCTCGCAGTTGGGCGTGGCACTGTCGCAAACGCCTTCGGTGCCAATGGGTAGCGTCGCCATTCAGCAGATGTATCCGCTCGATTTTGAGGAGTTCTTGTGGGCTATTGGTTGTGGCAAAGAGGCTATTGCCGCCATGCGAGATAGTTTTCTTGCAAAAGAGGGCTTAAACGATTCGCTGCACAATTTTATGCTGCAGCAGTTCAGAATCTACCTACTTGTTGGCGGTATGCCTGAGGCTATCAACAAATTTCTCGAAAATAGAAATATGGCGCAAGTGCGTGGTATTCAGCGCGATATTCATGCGCTTTACAAAATTGACGCTTCGCAATATGACGACGAACGCAAACTTGTTATCCGAAAAATTTACGATCTGATTCCATCGAATATGGAAAACAAAAAGAAGCGTATTGTGGTGAAAAATATCGAGGATTCTAAGTCGCACAAGCAGTTTAGTGACTATGCCGATGAGTTTGAGTATCTCACAAATTCGGGCGTGGCGTTGGCGGTGCAAGCCATCAGTAATCCGAATTTCCCGCTAATCGAATCGGAAAATAAAAATCTGCTGAAGTTGTACATGAATGATGTTGGACTGCTTACTAGCATTCTGTATGGAACAAACATCAATGCGGTGCTTAACGACGAACGCAGTGTGAATCTGGGCGCAGTTTACGAGTCGGTGGTGGCGCAAGAGTTGCATGCTCACGGCTTTTCACTGCATTATTACGACAATAAGCAGCGCGGCGAAGTGGATTATTTGATTGATGATTACAGAAATTTGTCGGTGCTGCCAGTCGAGGTGAAATCGGGGACGGATTACACTGTGCATAGTGCGTTGGATAAGTTTTTGGCAATGCCAGAGTATCGCATTGGTGAAGCGGTGGTGCTGAGCAACGAGCAGCGTGTCTATCGCGATGGCGGCATCACTTATATGCCCATTTATTACTGCATGTTTTTCGATAATCGGCCATCGAACGACGATGAGTTGATTATCCCTGAAATGAAAATGCCACATTTCGAGAAAAAATGACCTATAGGTCGAAAAAGTAGATTTTTTTTAGTTTCCAATTTTCCCGCATTTCTCTGCAATTTTTTCGGCGATGCGTTCGCCGTCCATGGCCGACGAGGTGATGCCGCCTGCGTAGCCCGATCCTTCGCCAGCAGGGTAGAGTCCGTGCAGGTGGATATGCTCGTAGGTGTCGGCATCGCGTGGTATGCGCACGGGCGACGACGAACGGCTCTCGACGCCAACAATCACGGCTTCGTTGGTCAAGAAACCGCGCATTTTCCTATCGAATGCGGCGAAACCTTCCTGCAATCTGCGCCCAATGCGTTCGGGCAACCACTCGTGCAGCGGCGAGGCGTTCACTCCCGGCAGATAGGAACATTTTGGCAGTGAACACGAAGCGCGACCTGCTACAAAATCGGCCAAACGCTGCGCTGGAGCTGTCTGCAATCCTCCGCCATTATTCTCGAAAGCCATGCGCTCCAAATCCATCTGAAAATGCAGTCCGCACAACTCGCCGTAGTGCGCATATTCGGTCAAATCTTCGGGGTGAAGTTCCACCACAATGCCCGAGTTGGCAAATGGCGAATTGCGGTGCGATGCCGACATGCCATTCACCACAATCTGCTGCGGCTCGGTGGCCGACGGCACAATATGTCCGCCTGGACACATGCAAAACGAGTAAACCCCGCGCCCATCTGCCTGATGCACAAGACTATACGCCGCCGCTGGTAGATTCGGATTTCTCTGCCGACTGTGGTACTGAATGCTGTCGATGAGTGCCTGCGGATGCTCCACGCGCACGCCCATGGCAAAGCCTTTGGCGCAAATGTCGATGCCTTGGCGGTGCAACATTTGGTAGATGTCGCGTGCCGAATGTCCCGTGGCAAGTATCACATTATCAGCACTATACACATCACCACGCTCGGTGCGGACGCCACAAATTTGGTCGCCGCATGTGAGCAGTTCGGTTACGCGCGTGTCGAAATGCACCTCGCCGCCATATTCGGTGATGGTTTGGCACATGTTTTTGATGATTTGCGGCAGGCGGTCGGTGCCGATGTGCGGGTGTGCCTCGTACAAAATGCTATCTTGCGCTCCGTGGCGATGAAAAATCTCGAAAATGCGCTGCGGATTGCCGCGTTTCACACTGCGGGTGTAGAGTTTCCCGTCCGAAAAAGTGCCAGCACCGCCGCAGCCAAAACAGTAGTTCGATTCGGCATTGAGCGCCACATTGCGGTTCAGTTGGGCGATGTCGCGTTTGCGCTCCGACACCTCTTTGCCGCGTTCGAGAATGATCGGCTTCAGCCCAAATTCCATCAGCCTGAGAGCAGCAAAAAGTCCAGCAGGACCGCTGCCAACAATCACCACCGCTGGCGCTTTCGATACATCGGCATAGTGCGGTTCGCTCTCGTATTTTATCACCTGCTCGCCATCGGCAAAAGCACGCACACGCAGCAGCACTTGCGGCTGTCGACTGCGCGCATCGATCGATTTTTTCACAATCTGAAGTTGTGCAATATAGCGTGGCGAAACGCCCATTTTGCGCGCTGCAGCACGCTTCACTTCAGTTTCGTTGGCAGTCTGCTCGGGCGAAAGTGTCAGTTGTAGTTCGGTCATTCCTTTAGTCTATAAAGTGAAAAGTAAAAAGTCTATAAAGTTCGTGATCTGCGGAAATAATTGGGTAATTGGAAATTGAATAATTAGAAAATTATTCCGCAAAATTACTGCAAAAAAATGGTTTGGTCAAACGGCGGAAAAATGCTATTTTTGTCGAACTTTTGCCGAAACGAAAAATTTTTAGAAAACGATGGTCGAGATTGGCGACACAGTTGTGAGTTTCGAACTCTTCGAGCGCATGTTTTGCTGCGATCTTGGCGTGTGCCGCGGTCAGTGCTGCGTCGAGGGCGACAGTGGTGCACCGCTCGAGGCAGGCGAGTGTGCCGAGTTGCAGCGCGCGTTGCCAGCCGTGTGGAACGATCTCTCGCCTGAGGCGCGTGCCGTAATCGACAAGCAGGGCGTGGCTTACCGCGATGTGGAGGGCGATTTGGTAACTTCGCTCGTTGGCGGGCGCGAGTGCGTTTTTGCCTACACCGACACCGATGGCGTTTGCAAATGTGCCATCGAAAAAGCCTATCGCGAGGGACGATGCGCGTTTATGAAACCCATTTCGTGCCATCTCTATCCCGTGCGATTGACCAAATACAGGCATTTCACGGCGGTGAATTTTCATAGATGGGAGGTTTGCGCTTGTGCCGAAAAAAATGGTCGCGCGCTGCGGTTGCCAGCCTACAAATTTTTGAAAACGCCGCTCATTCGTCGCTTTGGCGAGGCGTGGTATGCCGAACTCGAACAGGCCGCTGCAGCCTACGAAGCCGCGTTCAAGGCAAGAAATTAAAAGATTTCAGATTTCAAATTTCAGATTGTGCATCTGCGAATTTTTGCGGTAGGCGCACTTTATACACTTTTTACTTTCTACTTTTTACTAAAAAGAAATGAACTACCTCGATCTTATCTTGATTTCCATCGGTTTGGCAATGGATTGTTTTGCGGTGTCGATTGCCAGCAGCATTGCATATGGTCGCTACGATTGGCCGAAAATTCTGCGAATGGCGCTTTTCTTCGGCTTTTTTCAGGGTGCAATGCCGTTCATTGGTTGGTTTGCTGGCGTGTGGTTTGCCGATTTCATCGGGAAAATTGACCACTGGCTGGCATTCGTAATTCTTGGCTTTTTGGGCGGAAAAATGATTGTGGGCAGTCTGAAAAAAGATGCGACCGCCGACGATAAAAAGACGCCATTTGGTTCTATGCGCATGCTTTTGGTGATGGCCGTGGCAACCAGCATCGATGCGTTGGCAACGGGTTTGATATTTGTTCCGCTGGGCAATTTCATCTACCAAGCTGTGGCGGTGATTGCGCTGGGTAGCTTCATTTTCACCATTTTGGGCTGCATCATTGGCGTGTCGTTCGGCAAACGCTTCAAACTGAATGTAGAACTCATCGGCGGCATAATCTTATTTGGCATTGGCCTGAAAATCCTGCTCGAACACCTGATAAGTGGGTGCTGAAAATCTCGATTTTGTACATTTAACTGGCAATTTTGTACAATCAGCTGTGTTTTGCTTTTCTGATATGGAGCAAAACTGTACTTTTGCATCATTGAACTAAAAAAATCTTACAAAAATGTTGGTTGCTACGGCTGCTTTTGTGGATATTCTCTTAATTGCCATTAATGCTGGCTTTTTGTTATTGCTCGATTTCTTGATATGTGGCTTGTGGCTGCGTAAAAAGAGCGAAAAGTGGAATATCTTCTACAAATGTTCCATGCTATTTCTGTCGGTGTCGTTTTTGTTGCCGAAAAAAATGAAAAAGTATGGTGTGAAGCATTGGTGGATAGGCATTATTCTGATGTTGCTATCGCCCGCTGCGTTGGTTACCTATGTTTTTGTTGCATTGGTCATCTATTGTTGCCCTTTGCCATTGAGAGAATCTGAGTGCCCAAAGTACGAAGATGTGGTGGCGATGACTGAATTGGAAGATTTCCCATCGTTCTCGTATGTGCGGAATGATAGATGGCGCGACGATACCGAAGGCGTGAAAATATGGTACAAATTCGACGAAGAACTCTCTGCTGAGTATCAAAAGAAATTGCAAGCATTGTGCGATAATCGCGAGAAACCATTGTGGGACGAGGTAGAAGATGGTACATACC
>CAVHRT010000112.1:0-5016 GCA_963638355.1 Flexilinea sp.
CTTTTTAAGCTTATTGCCTTCAAACGCAACGCTTGTTATTACTGGCGACCATACTATATTTAAGGGAAATTTGATTCGTCAATTTAGCGGGTTTGCTGAAGAAAATGGTTTCACTACGCTTTACGAAGATAAAAATTGTTGTCCTCTCATCATCTCCTCGCCACAAATTGCCAACAAAACCATCATCGACGAGGTGTGCTATCAGATGGATATTTATCCGACCATTCTACATCTTATCGGCTGCGAAGATTACTATTGGCGTGGTTTTGGTGTGAATTTGTTGGATAGCACAGCGCGTCATAACCGGTTAATTTCGCCCGATGAGGCTTCTGCATTGAGCGATAAAATGATACGCGCAGATTATTTTCGTAACTATTTGAACTCTAATGATTCAACGCTTCAGCATTAAATGACCCTTTCTATTGTCATACCGGTTTACAATGTCGCGCCTTATCTGACTCAGTGTCTCGATTCGGTGTTGGTTGGTAATGGTTTCACAGGTGAGGTTATTTGCGTGAACGATGGTAGTACTGACAGCAGTCTTGATATTTTGCAAGAATATGCACAGCATTACTCAAACATTCGAATAATAAATCAACCCAATGCTGGACTTAGTGCTGCTCGCAATGCTGGGCTTGATGCAGCTTCGGGCGATTATATCTTCTTTCTCGATAGCGATGATTTTATTTTCGATGGCAAACTGGACGAAGTGTTGATTAAAATCGATGGCGAAGATGTAGTCTATTTCAATGCTACACGCTATTTCGATGCCTCAAACACATTCGAGAAGGTCGTTGCAATGGCAGAATATCACTGTCTTTCGGGAGCGGCATATTTCGAAACCGCCGAACGGCAAAGGCGTAATTTGCCGCTAGTGTGTGTGTGGGGGGGATTGTATAAACGCACTTTTTTGTTGCAAAACCATTTGTACAACGAACCTGGAATTTTTCACGAAGATTCCTATTTCACACCACAGGTTTTGTTGCGCGCTACAAACGTCAGTAGTGTAGATGTTTGCCTCTATGCTTACCGTATAAGGCAAGGGAGCATCACGCAGTCGGTTTCGCAAAAGTACATTGTCGACATGCTATTCATTTGTCGCAATCTTTACAAATTGTTTAAGCAAGAGCAGGTGCAATGCGCGGTTTTTTATAATTTTGTAGCCGATTACTACCATGTTACTCTGCTCGAGGCCTACGCCAATGGAGTGAGTATGTGGCGGTTGTGGCGTATGTCCGATGCTATTTGCATGATACGGTTGGCTCATACCGATAGATTGCGCAAAATTGCAAAACTTTCGCTCGTTTCGCCACGACTTTCGTATCGCTATTCGGTAGGAAAAATAAACTCTGTGGCACGCCGTTTTGTAAATAGATTTTTGTAAACACCATGAAACTCTCGATAATTACCATCAATTACAATAACCTTGAAGGTTTGCAACTTACTATGCAGTCGGTGCTGGAGCAGCAGTGTCGCCAGTTCGAGTATATTGTGATTGATGGCGCTAGCACCGATGGTAGTGCTGAACTCGTGCGTTCGCATGCAACCGATCTCAGCTATTGGGTTTCTGAACCTGATGGCGGCATTTATAGTGCCATGAATAAGGGTGTACGTGCAGCCACAGGCGACTATGTGCTAATGCTCAATAGTGGCGATTTTTTGGTTGATAATCAGGTGATTGAACGCATATTGCCAGAACTTGATGGCACCGATATAGTGCAAGGTAACATAGTGGAACAGCATGCCGATGGGCTTTGGCGCAATCGCGGTTATGGGCGGAGCAATATCACGTTCTTCGATGTCATGAAATGCCATTTTTTGCACCAAGCCGCCTTTTGCCGTCGAAGTTTGTTTAGCCAGTATGGCGAATTCGATGAGAGTTTTCGCATTATTGGCGATTCGGTATTTTTTGTAAAGTGTCTTGGCTTTGGCAGTGCTTCGTTTCGCTATGTCGATATCGATGTCGCAAATTACGATATGCATGGCGTAAGTGCCGTTACTAGCGGTCCAACGCACGATGTCTATTTGGCTGATGTAGGTCGATATAATCAGCTTTTCCCACAACGTTTGCGCCAACAACTTGCTGACGATGATAAAAAGATACGCCTTTACGATCAGCTGCATTCCAATCGCTTTATTTGGTCATTGGTAATGGGAATAACGCACCTTTCAAATTCCTTTTATAAACCGAAAAAGTGCACTGAAAAAATAAAATGTTAAAGAAGTTAAAAAAAATACATCTGCATTCTGCGTGAGATTGATTGGAGGCAGACATATGCGCTCTATAGACGTGTGCGCAAGCCGCGCAGCAGTAGCATTTGTGTGCTGAACCACTCTGTTTTCGATATTCACCCAACGGCTCGGTTTGAAATTGGTGAACGCACCTTTTTTGAAATCAATCGCATTGATTATGCTTTCGACCGCGGTCGTACTTGCCGAATAGGCATGCTGGCTAATTCGGTGCTGGCTATTCGCGGAAGTGTTACGCTGCATCGTGGCACGTCTATCATTTTGCAGCAGGGCGCGCGGCTTTCCATTGACAATCAGACTTATTTGAATGGCGTTTCGGTGGATTGCTCGAAAGAGATAACGATAGGTGAATATTGCGCCATTGCTGAAGGCGTGCGCATTATGGATAATTCGTATCACCCAATCACTATTGATGGTGTGACGAAATGTGCCGTCGCTCCAGTTCACATTGGTAACCATGTGTGGATTGCTACTAATGCCATGATTTTGCCAGGCGTTACCATTGGTGATGGTTCTATAGTGGCGGCAGGTTCAGTTGTTACGCGCGATGTGCCAGCGGGTTGCTTGGTGGCAGGCATTCCCGCCAAGGTGATAAAAACCGATGTGAAGTGGAAGAAATGAGTTGAGTATATTCTCTAACTATAAAATGGCCAAAAGTTATCATAAAAAAAATGTTTCCCACACCAATACTTCTAATCACTTTTAACCGCCCTACGCACACACGGCAGGTGCTGCAACGCATAGTGGAGCAGCAGCCGCAGCGGCTCTATGTGTTTCAAGATGGTGCACGCGAGGGCAACGATGCTGACGTGCAAAAATGTGCCGAAGTACGCAAGGTGGTAGAGCAGCTCACTGCAGGCACTGATACGCAGTTATTTACCAACTACAGCGGTAAAAATCTCGGTTGTGGTGCAGGGCCAGTCACCGCCATTTCGTGGCTTTTTGCCAACGAGGAGATGGGAATAGTGATAGAAGATGATTGCTTGGCGCATCCCGATTTCTTTGGCTATTGCGACGAAATATTGAAAAAATATGCAGACTGCGAGCAGGTGCAGTTTATCAATGCCACGCTCTATCATAATCGTTGGAAATGCAATGCGTCTTATGGTTTTTCGCACTATATGGTTACGGGGGCTTGGGCGGCTTGGCGTCGCAGTTGGCAAGGCTTCGATCTCGACTTAGAAAAGATTGATGCAAAACGCTTTCGTCGTCAGGTGCGAAAAATCACGGGTAATAGAGCCGAAGCCGACTGGTGGTATTTCAAAATGCTCGATATTAAAAACGACTGCAGCAAAAAAAGTTATTGGGATTTTCAGATGCAAGTGCATTTATTCTTAAATGATGCCGTTACCATTCATCCTTGTGTGAATCTTATTTCGAACATTGGTTTTGACCCCGAAGGAACGCACACGCTCGACAACGATGGGCGTGGAAATTTGCCAATTAACTCAATTTTGCCATTGACGCACCCCGAAAAAATTGCTATTGACCTGAAAATGGATGCCGATTGCTTTGCAAAGGCTTTGCCTTCCGACTGTTGGCACGATTTTTTGAACCATATCTACCGAACTTTGCTCTATTCGCATGGTTTAGGTCATAGGCTTTTGATGAAATATAAGCAGTTGAAAAATGGAAAATAAGTCGTCAATACAGGTTCTTTCGGTTTGCACTTCGGACGTGGCTGGCGGTGCGGCGCGTGCGGCTTATCGCATTCATCAAGGAGTGCGGTCGCTTGGTGTCGATAGCCAAATGTTTGTAAAACAGCGCGGAAGCGACGATCCGACCGTTCATTCGCTCGCCGAATTTGCATCACATGGTGTTGTACATTCGTTTTTCGATTGGTGTGCGGCAAAATGCAAGAATAAAATACAGCATTTCCGTTGGGCAAAATATCCGAATCAAGATAAAAATTTTAAGTCCGATTTGCGTGCTACTCGCATCTATGGCGCGTTGCAAAAAATGCCATACGATGTGCTGCATTTACACTGGCTAAATCAGCGTTTTTTGCCACTCGACGAGTTGAAAAATGTTGGGAAACCAATTGTTTGGACATTACACGATAGCTGGCCATTTTGTGGCGTCTGTCACTATTTTCTCGATTGCGAAAAATACAAAACTGCTTGTGGCGCTTGTCCGCAACTTGGTAGTGACAACGAAAATGATATGGCACATCAAGTTTGGCAGCGTAAGCAAAAGTTTTATCAAGGGCTCGATTTGCATATTGTGACTCCAAGTCGTTGGCTAGCCAATTGTGCAAAGCAGAGTGCGCTTTTTCGTGATTGTGATGTGCGCGTAATTCCCAATTGCTTAGATACTGATGTCTTTTGTCCACTTGACGAAGGCGAAATCTTTGCTGCTGTAGCGCAAAACGCTGCAGCTAACAGCGTTTTGCGCGCAGCAGGAGAAAAGGCACAAAAGTCGTTTATCCTATACGGGGCTATGAACGCTGCCACGGACAGGAGAAAAGGCTTTCCAAGCCTTTTATCCGCGTTGAAACTTTTAGACGAACAAGGTTTCTCGGCAAATCTGATTGTTTTTGGAGCAAATGCTACTGATCTGCCGCTACAATTTTCCAATATCAATGTCGATTTTATTGGTTATGTAGATAATACAGACTTTTTGGTAGCACTCTACAATTTGGCTGATGTTATGGTTGTGCCGTCTTTGTCCGAAAATCTGAGTTGCGCTATCATGGAGAGCTTGAGTTGTGGCACGCCAGTTTGTTGCTTCAATATCGGTGGAAATAGCGATTTGGTAGAACACCGA
>CAVHRT010000113.1:0-5005 GCA_963638355.1 Flexilinea sp.
CCCCTATACAAAAGGGCTTTTATTTTGCTATTTCAAGTTGTTAAAAATGAGATTTTTTTGTTCAGCAGATGGCAGAAAAATGAACCTACAAAATGTTCAAATTCGTGTACGACCGCTCACAACTCACTCACTTTTTACGCCTTACTTTTTGATAAACTTCACCACTTGATCGTTCACTTTCAGCAGATAGCTGCCTTGCGCAAGCGACGACACATCAATCTGGTTTTCAATGGTTTGCATCAGCGTGCGACCTTGCAAATCGTAGATGGTGAAAGTGCTACCAGCCTCTGCGCCATCGATACGGAGCGTCTGCGCAACTGGGTTCGGGTAAACGAACAAATCAGCACCTTCGAGTGCGGCAATTTCGGTTGGCGTTTGTGGTTCCGAATCGTCGATGGTAGCGCCAAACTTAACGCAACGAATGTTCGAAACATTTCCAGCGTCATTTTTGCGAACTACAGTCATGCTACCCTCGCTAAAGGTAATCTGTTGCACAGAAGCAAGTTGGTACTTGCCCTCCTGATTGTCGTTCGAAATGGTGATGATGGCAGGCACCTCAGCGGCCTGCATTGCGGCTGCAGCAAACACAGCAACAAGTAAAGAGGCGAATTTTGTTTTCATAAAATTGAGTTTTTAAATTGTTTCTAGGTTTAGCGAAATTGCTAGCGCAATTTCTGTTTTTAAGTTTTTTTGGGTTGTTTCAAAGCGCAAAGATAGTGCTTTATTTTGAGACTAGCAAACTTTTTTCAAGAAAATTTCAGAAAGTAGCAAGATATGAGTAGCAAGTCGCAAGATTTTGGCAGTTTCAAATTTCAGATTACGGGGTCCATAGCAGGATGTAAGTTCGCAGTCTCACCCCGCAATAAATTACGGGGTTATTGAAGTACATTTGAACGCTGCCAAATTATCAATTGTCAATTATCAATTGTCAATTTTAAAACTCCTCACTCCTAATTCCTCACTCCTCACTTTTCAGCACGTACCGCTTATAATACGAGATGATCAGCGTGGTGAGCGGCAGAGCGATGATCATGCCAATCAAGCCAAACAGCGAACCGAAAATAGAGAGCGACAGCAGAATGACGGCAGGGTTCAGTCCCATGGCTTTGCCCATGATTTTGGGCGTAAGCAGCAAATCCTGAATGGCTTGCACCACTATCAGCACTATCAGCACGGCTAGCAGCATCAGCCACACGCTGCGCCCCGTCTCCATCGACTGAAGAATGGCGAGAAAAGCCACTGGCACCAGCCCCACGGTCTGCAGGTACGGCACCAGATTCAGCACACCGATGAACAATCCCATGGTGATGGCCATTGGCAGTCCGATGATGCTAAATCCGATGGCGAACAGAATGCCAACGCACAGTGCCACAAGCGATTGCCCGCGAAAATAGCGATTCATGCCCTGTTTCACATCGCCCACAAGTTCGCTCACAAAACGGCGATATTTTGCAGGCACAGCGTTCACAAATCCTGCCGAAAGTTTTTCGTAATCGAGCAGAATGAAGATGACATAAAGCAGCACCACCACTATCACAAACAGTCCGACCAGCAGCTGCCAAGTGCCAGAGAGCAGATTGAAAAACTGCGGCGCAATTTTCTGCACGGCGGCACTCACATTGTCCCAAGTGAGCAGATTTTGGAAATCGATTTCACCAACCGACGCCACCAACCACGCATAAAAATCGCTATTTGCAAAGCGGCTTTGACTGAATTGTTCGGCATAACGCACCATGAGCGCACCCATTTTCGAGAACTCACCAACGAGCGATGGCACGATCAAAAAACCTGCGCCAACCAGCACGCCAGCCACCAAAATCAGCGTCAAAAGTATGCACGGCAGGCGATATTTCAGCCGACATTTGTTCTGAAAAAAGAGCACCAGCGGATAGAGCAAATAGGCAATGAGCCAACCAATGAGAAACGGCAAAAGCACGCCACTCAGCCTTTTGATGAGCCAGAAGCCCGCCGCCATCGCTAGCAATGCCAGCACAATGCGCACCACACGGTCGAAAGTATATGGTTTTCGGAACATAAGCCTAAGTTGATGAGTTAATGAGTTGATAAGTTGATAAGTTTAACGCGTTAGTGTTGGTCTGTAAGATATCTTTGTCGTTTCTATGTTTTTCGAAATCGCTTTCGCAATTTCTGTTTCTATTGTTTCGTTGTTAAAACAGATTGTAGGGACGCGGCATGCCACGTCCGTGTTTATAATTCGCAGTTGGAATTGATACCGCGATTCTTAATTCTTAATTCAAAATTCTTAATTTTTCCAACAGCCGCACTGTCCAAAAAAGTTACTACAAAACATCAATTTCCAAGAAGTTCACTAGCATTGCAAATGGCTGCTTCCGAAGGATTTTTGCCGCTGAGCATCTCAGCAATCTCGAGCACGCGTTCGTCGGGCGACAGACGAATGATGTTAGTAACCGTGGCGTCAGCGGTGTCGTGTTTGAAAACGCGGAAATGCGATGTTCCTTTGGCGGCAATTTGCGGCAAATGCGTGATGGCAATCACCTGCATCGATTGAGCCATCTGGCTCATTATCAAGCCCATACGTTGCGCCACCTCGCCCGAAACACCCGTATCGATCTCGTCGAAAATGATGGTTGGCAACTGCGTGCGACTGGCCACCAGCGACTTTATCACCAACATCAAGCGCGACAATTCGCCGCCCGATGCAGCCTGACCAATGCTCTGCGGTTCGCCATTTTTGTTGGCCGAAAAGAGAAATTCCACCACGTCTTTTCCCGTGGGAAGAAAGCCGTCGGCAGCGGTCATCTGCGCCACAAAACGTGCATTTGGCATGCCGAGTGACACCAATTGCCGCGAAACCTCTTTTTCAAGCACCGACTGAATGCCATGGCGCTTCTTCGACAACGTTTCAGCCGATTTTTGCAGTTCGTTTTCGGCGGCGACCAACTGTTTTTGCAACTGCTCAAGTTCAAAATCGAATCCATCGATGCGCAAGAGTTTCGCCTCAAAATCGGCCTGCAACTGCAGCAGTTCCGCCACAGTTTTCACCCTGTGTTTTTGCTGCAAAGTATAGATCTGATCGAGCCGCGCCTCAACAAAATCTTTGCGCTGAGGATCGAACTCGGTATCGTTCAGGCGGCTTTCAAGTTCCGACGAAATGTCCTTCAAATCGACCAGCGAGCTATCGATACGCACCTCATAATCAGCATCTTGCGGAAGAAATTTTGAAATCCGCCGCAATGCCACAAGCGTCTCTTTCAGTCGAACCAATGCGCCTGCATTCTCGTCGGCCAACGACGAAAGTGCCGCAGCCAAAGCCGTTTTCACCTCTTCGCTGTGATTCATCGCCTCCAGTTCCGCCTCGAGCGACTCCTGCTCGCCATCGGTCAATGCCACCGCAGCCAACTGATCGAACTGAAACTGCGCATAGTCGCGCTCCGAGCGCCACTGCTCTGCCGTTTGGCGCAGGTCGTTCAACTGCCGCTCGGCATCTTTATAAATCTTAAATTTCGCCTGATAATCAACCAGTTCCGCTTTCGTTTCGGCTAGCGCATCGACCACCGAAAGTTGAAAAGCATTCTCGCCAAGTTGCAGATTTTGGTGCTGCGAATGAATGTCGACCAACCGCACACAAAGATCACGCAACTGCTGCAGATTCACGGGCGTGTCGTTCACAAAAGCGCGCGATTTTCCGCTGTCAAGCACCTCGCGACGCACCACGCACTCATCGGAATAGTCCAAATCGAGCGATTCGAAAAGCTGTTGCAGTGCCAATTTTTCGATATCAAAAACGGCCTCGACCACGCATTTAGTTTTGCCCTGCTGAATCACTTTTGTATCGGCTCGCTGCCCCAAAACCAACGCCAACGCGCCCATCATTATCGATTTGCCAGCGCCCGTCTCGCCCGTAATGACCGACAATCCGCCTTCAAAATCGATGTCGAAATGCTCGATAAGCGCGTAATTTTTTATTTCGAGATGTTTTAGCATAGTAGCAAGCAGAATAAAGAGTAAAGAGTAAAGAACAAGAATAGGTTTGTGCAATTAAGAAAAGCCGCTGCGGTTAGAGCATAGATTTTTAGAACATAAGGTAGATAGATTCTGCAGTTGGTCGTGGTTCCCGCAATCTGAAATTTGTAATATGAAATTTGAAATTTCCTACGGCTTTATTGCTTCATAGCGCGATCCGAGCGCGGGATTGATGTCCATCAAGATGTTATAAACCTCGGTGCGCTGCTGCGATGGCGCTTTTGACGAGCCGAAAAGGCTGATCAGTTCATCGTTTTTGGCATCGAGAAACGACATGATGGCGATGGCACTCGGGTAAAGTCGGTTAATCTCGCGCAGCACGGGCAGTCCCGACGCTATGCGAGCGCGCGCATTGTCCACATTCGACGCCATATTGTCCAGTGCTTGGCGGTGATAATCGTAGAAAAACTCGCGGAACTTGCGAAAACGCTCGTCCATCAGATTGTTGATGAGCGCATAACGGTTTTTGTCGCTGTCGAACGCCTTCCAACCGCTTCCCTCGCTATCACTGCGACTCTGCGAAAGGTTCACAATCTGCTCCGCCCGCTGAAACGCCGCCGTGCCGCCCAATTTGCTGTACGAATCGAGGTCGAGACCGATGATGACATAGGCGTAATATGCCAAAATGGCAGTCAAATTGTTTTCGTAAGTGTTGCCATTCACCTCGATTGGGTCAAACTCAACGTATGTGAAATTTACTTCATTATCCTTAAAATTGAAAAGTGGCGTGGTGTACGAAGTGCCATAGACCGGTCGACGCGCCTGAATTTGCAGCGTGGTAGTGAGCACATCGCTGTTGTAGGCCGTTACGTTGAACATGAAACTGCAGTCGATGCGCTCGTTGTTGCCATACACAAGGTCGGTCCAGTGCTGCGCATTCATAAACTCGTTCAAAGCCGATTGCAGCGTCTCGAAAACCTGTTTGTTGGTGCCTTGCAGTTGCGATGTATTCACCGAAACTGAGCATTTCAGCTCTTGCGCCGAAAGCGAGAGCGAGACC
>CAVHRT010000114.1:0-4988 GCA_963638355.1 Flexilinea sp.
GAAGTCGGCCCCGTCATGTCTTAATCCTTGTTTGGTTGGAAGATGGTCAAGGAGTTATTTTATAATGTCAAAAGAACTTGTATCTTTTGGTCTTAATCCTTGTTTGGTTGGAAGATGGTCAAGGAGGAAATCGAAGTCGGCCCCATAATCCAGCGTCTTAATGGTCTTAATCCTTGTTTGGTTGGAAGATGGTCAAGGAGAGCATACCGCAAAACTGCCTATATTTCAGCATTTTAGCCACTAGCCTCGACCAAAAGACCTCGAAAAAGTGTACCATCGCTTGGGACTGCAAAGATACAAAATATATTACGTCAAAGAACTTTTTTGCACCATTTTTTTCAGAAAAAAAGCGTGGTGCGCGATTTTGTAATAATGTCGATATCGATATTCTGCCCTATCACCTTCATGGCCTTCAGATAGTCGGTCGATATTGGCACCACCAGAATGCTGTCGTTGTTGTCGTAGGCGGCCTGCACTTCGGTGAGGTCGGTGCGTATGTCGTTATATTTTTCGGCACTTAGGCTGGCCAGAAAAATTGATTTCTGCACACGCATGCAGCCTTTGCGCTCGAGGTATTTCACCACTTGGCGGCGCACTTTGTTGCTTTCTATGTCGTACATTACAAAAAATAGCATATCGGTCGATTTTCGAGGTTTGTTGGCTAGCCCCAGAATGCTCTGAATGCGGCTGTCGATGTCGGGCAGACTCTCCCACTCCACACCTTGGCGGTTGGGCGAGTTGGCTGGCAGCATTCCCTGTTGCTTGAGGCGCTGCAGCACCATCAGGTAGTCTTTTGCATTGCGACGGCGAGGCATGAAAATAGCTTAATAAATCAATAAATTAATAACTTAATAAATTAATGAAGTGCGCTTCCAAGTTTCTAAGTTTTTTTGCGCTTCGCGCTGTTCCTAATTGTTCATTTGAAGATTTGAAAATTTGAAGATTGTGGGGCGGTGAGCCAGTCGGACCGCAGACCCAACAACGTTCGCAGTAGGCAACAAATTCTTAATTCATAATTCTTAATTTACTTCAAGGTAGCGGGCTATGAGTTGCTGCAATTGTGCGTTGAGTTCGGGGTTGCATTTGGCGCGTGGCACTTCGACCACCGAGAAACCACGTTTGCCGTAGAACACATTGCACTCGGCGCGTTTCATTCCGGCACTTACCGCTATCTGTTTGCCGTAGTTTATGCCGCGCACCTCCACAATGTTCAAGCCAATCTCCGTAAGCCAATGGCAAAGTGGGTCGATAATGGTGTCGAGTTCGACGCGCGTAATGATGGGACGTTCAATTTTTACGGGCTTGTCTTTGCTCAGAATCATTTTGATGGTGGTCATCACATCGTCGTCGGGTTCGGCCGTTAGCACTTGCTCCTCGGGCGGATCGGCATAGTTGCGCTGCAGTTGGCGGTTTTGGTCGAAAAGCGCAGTTGGGTCGCTTTCGTCGAAATAGGTCGAAAAATCGACATCATCGGCCATAAAGTTATGGTGCGCATCGGGGTCGAAGCTCAAGAAACAGGCGCGTGTAACATCGCAAGTGTGCGTGTCGATAACCTGCTCTATGCCATATTGTGCGGCAAACTGATTGGCAAAATTGTGGTAGAAGATGCGGAATTTGCCTTTGTCGTAGCATGCCTCTTTCAGACGGAAGAGCAGTTTCAAGCCATCGCCGCTGGGCGACACAAAGCAGATGCGCACCCGCGAATCGGCACAAAGGCGCATGCGTAAGTCGTTGAGGTTCAGACCTTTGTCGTTAATGTGGTCCACATCAATCACAAAAGAGTCGATGCTAGCGAAATTTTCGCCACGCCTTGCTGGCGGATCGAAATGTGCGCACACAAAGTAAGGCAAACGGCGTTTGGTGTTGGCGTAGCCTTGCGCATCGATGGTGCGAATGGTTTTTAGTTGTTCGATGAGCACGCGCACCTCGTCGCTAGGATTGATAATGCGCTGATAGAGCTCATTTTCGTCGATTTGCTGCAACTGGTCGTTCACAGCAGTGATGTTTTTTCCAAGGTATAGCATATAAGTTGATAAATTGATGAGTTTATAAAGTTTGTAAAGTTTGTAAAGTTTGTAAAGTTTGTAAAGTTTGTAAAGTTATAAAGTTTATAAAGTAGGGACGCAGCGTGCCACGTCCGTGGTTATTATTTGCAGTTGGCTTTGGATTTCAATCACTTCTAACTACTAACTTCTCACACCTAACTGCTGTCAGCATAGTTGTCGGAAGGTTTGAGCGAGCGATTGTGCGTAGAGTTTTATGTGTGTGTCGCGCGAACGCGATGCTCCGTTCATCTCCACCACTTCGTCAAGATAGTCGTTCACCGACTGAATAAGCACACGCCGCCCGAGCGTTTCGAGCCAGCACGAACCATCGTTGCGCATAGAGTAATAGTCGGCGTTCAGCACATTTTGGCAAGCGATGTGATAGACCACGTAATCAATCCAAAAACGAAACACTTCCACCAGATCGTAGGCAAGCACGGGGCGCGAATGTTCGTCGCGGTGCAAAATGCCGATGTAAGGGTCGGCTCCCGCCATAATGAGTGCGCCTTCGCATTTGCTGTAGAGAATGCCGTAGCCGTAGTTGAGCATGGCGTTCACTGGGTCGCGCGCTGGGTGTTGTGAGCGTTCGGCAAAGCGCAGCGGCTCGGGCAAAAAGCGATTGAGTGCCATGAAATAGATGCGCGCTGCCGCGCCTTCGTAGCCACGCAGTGCTGAGGCTATGTCGGCCACACGGTCGCCTTCGAGCGCCAGCACTTTGTTGCGGTACACATCGAGCCGATGCACATCGCGTTCTATGCCTGGCATGTCGTCGGGTTGCGTGGTCATGGCCATGAGCAGTGCTTGCTGGTTCGATATTTTGCGTTCAATCGACGAGCAAATCCATGTCACAGCCTTTTTCGATTGCGCAAAAGCAAGTTGTCCTTTGCGAATGGTCGAGATGGAGCCATAGCGCGGACTCCAAATGCGTCCTTCGGGTCGACCTGTGCGATTCACAAAAATCACAGGAATTTCGTTGGCAATGGCCAGCAGTGCGGCATCGCTTGTTATGCTTGCGCCTTTGCTTATCTGTATGCTCGACACGCCCTCCACCGGAATGCGTTGGCGTTCCTTGCCTTGCGTCACCACAAAACCATCGTTGTCGATGTTGAGCGATGTACCGAATGTGGAGAGTACGAGTTCCAAGTTAGTAATCGCGAAATTGCACGAAATTGAAAAGTACAGTTTTTTGTCCGGGTTGTTCTTCCACCACGCAGCGTTCGGTGGTCGATGCCACGCAGCGGTAGCCTTTGGTTTTGAGTCGGCACACCATGGCGTAGGTAAAGGTCATTTCGCCCATTACATGCACCACAGCCTCGTTGGCCGAAGCAATCGCCGCCACCTTTTCGGTGTAGAGATCGGCCAGCTGTGCGATGTCGGGAACCAAAGCCACGGGCGACACATCGGGGAAAGGCAGATCCACTACGCTACCAAACTGCGCCACAGCAGCTTGCATCTGTTGCGCCTGCCACTTGCACGAAGGGTGATTTGAGAGGTTGATGAGCATGGTTAGCAAATATAAAATTCGTTAGGGAAATAGGCACATTTTTTAGCGCGAGTGATAGCGGTATAGAGCCACTGATACGAGTGTTTCGTAGGATTGAGCAACACATTACGCTGAGGCTGAATAAACACATGATTCCACTCGCCGCCTTGCGCTTTGTGGCAAGTGATGGCATAACCATACGAACAACGGAGAGCATTCAGGTAAGGGTCGTGAAACAGTGCCTCGTTAAATCTTTCTTTATTTTTTTGCGTGATACCTTTTCCTCTCATGCGTAACACAAAATCCAAGAACAGACCTGTTTGCTGTCGCGAATTGAGATTAGTTCCTGCTCCACCTTCAAGAATAGAAAGGAGCAAAAGTGTATTGATGGTACGACCCGTAAAAAGCTCACGAACCACAACATCAATAAACTCCAAATGCGTATGATAGCCTCGTTTATCCGTTTTATCAACATATTCAGGTTTATTGCCAACACTTACAACCTCAACCATGTCGCCGTTCATCAATCCTGTGGTTATTTGGTTCTGCATTACCATAAGCAAATCGCCCGGTTGCACCACACCCGTAAAACCTAGATTTTGCCGTACGAACTGCGACATTTTCCAGCTATCGTTATTACTTTGACAAATAAAAGTAGCTTCGTTGTAGCCATTTTGGCGAATGAGAGAAATATATTGCGAGCGCATATCGTCAACTGTAGGCATAATTTCGACGTCGGCATAGTGACTCAGTTGAATTCTTCCCCACACTTTCGCTCTTTCGCCATATACAGCCTCCGTTTCTGGAGCGTTCTGCCAAAGACTACGAATCATGGCGGCAGCGCGCACAATGCTGCTATCACCCGCTTGGCGCACAATCTCAGTCAACATTTGACTCGAAGTTCCATAACCAAATTCCTTTTTCAAATACTCAGTCGACAAAGCGGGTGAAATTGTACCCTGAATAGGCGGCAGCTGGCAAGGATCGCCCACAAACACAAATTTTGAATCGTCGCGAGTGTCGTATGCGAACAAATCGTGCAAAAGTCGACCAGTGCCAAAATTTGCCTGCGTAGAAGTTACCGAAATAGTATCGGAAATCATCGATGCTTCGTCGATGATATAGACCACTCTTTTGTCGCTGGGTCCATCGTACTTTGTAGCATCAAATTGCAAGGCGAGTTGCCCTACATTGTCTGGCGAAGCTTCTTTCGTATCCACATCCGAAAGATCTTGGTTTAACCCGTTGAATGTAAATATAAGATGATGAACAGTGTGCGCTTCATGCCCGACAGCATTTGAGAGAATTTTTGCCGCTCTGCCCGTTGACGAGAGCAAGCAAAAATCGATTTGCTGTTCCTGCAAATACTTGATAAAGAAGCGCATCAGGGTAGTTTTGCCTGTACACGCATAGCCCGACAGCACAAAACATTTATCATAGCGTTCCACAAAATACTGCAT
>CAVHRT010000115.1:0-4971 GCA_963638355.1 Flexilinea sp.
TAAAATAATCTTATATTACTCCCTATACTGCAAAAAATGCGTATCTTTGCGCAAATTTTCTGTTGATTTTGGTAGGTTCTAAAATTATCTTTGCAAGAATTTTTGAATTATAATCGAGCAGATTTGAAGAGTTTTTGAAGGCGCAAGATGCCTTGTAACTGAGAAAAATCGAAAAAGATGCCGATTAGAAACAAAAATTCGCAAAGAGCAATAGAACAAAGTAGAAACTTTTGAAGAAACTTACCGAAGAAAAAAAATCAATGCGTAGAATTTTTAGAACCTACCATTTATGAAAATCGTGATTATAGGCGGCGGAATTGCGGGTCTCACGGCTGGCATCTACGCTCAGAAAAATGGTTTTGAGAGCGAAATTCACGAACGCCACGCCATTGTGGGCGGACAATGCACAGGCTGGCTGCGGCAGGGCTACAAACTCGACAACTGCGTGCATTGGCTCACTGGCACCAATCCTGCGAAAGATATTCACAAACTGTGGGAAGATGTGGGCGTGCTTGGCGACGACGTCGAGGTGATTCAGCACGAGTCGTTCATGCGCGTGGAGCTCGACGGCATGGCCATCGAACTGTGGCACGACATCGACCGCCTGCGCACCGATCTGCTGGCACTCTCGCCCGAAGATAAGGACGCCATCGAGGATTTTGTGCGCACCGTAAAAGCCTATCGCGCAGTGATGATCCCTTCGCTGAAACCGCTCGAGCAGAACAACATTTTCGACTGGTTTAGGCTGATAAAAGGCATGCGCCGCTTGGGACGGATTCATCGCAAATATTCCAAAGTGTCCATTCCCGAGTACGCCGAACGGTTCAAACACCCGCTCATTCGCAAACTCATTACCACATACATGCCAAAATCGTACAATGTATCGTCGCTGCTCTATGTCTTCGGCACTTTTTGCGATGGCAACGGCGCACTGCCGCGCGGGGGGTCGTTTGGCATGATAGAACACATGAAAGCGCGCTACGAATCGCTTGGCGGAAAAATCTTCACCAACCACGAAGCCGAAAAAATCGATATTTCGCTCGGTCGCGCTCGGTGCGTGCATTTCAAAAATGGCGACACAGCCACGGGCGATTACATCATTTGCGCTTGCGACACGCACATCACCTTCAGCCGACTGATTGGTCACGGTTTGATGGACAAATTCTTCATCAACCACTATCATCGGCACAAAGAGCACCCACTCTACAGCACGCTCAACTGCTTTTTTGGCGTCGATGCCGACCACGGAATGCCCAGCACCACCATCACTTTCGATTGCGAACCATACATGGTGAATGGCGTGGCGGAGAATAATATTTTGGTGAAAAATTTCGACTACGAGCCATCGTTTGCGCCCGAAGGAAAATCGCTGCTGCAGACGCTTTTGGTGCAGTACGAGAACGATTTTGACTATTGGGAAAATCTCTACAAAACCGATCGTGCAGCCTACAAAGCTGAAAAAATGCGCATTGCCGAGGAGGTGAAGCTGCGGCTCGAGACGCGTTTCCCAGCCATGGCGGGCAAAATAACCATTCTCGATGTGGTTACGCCAATGACTTACAACCGTTTTTGTGGTGCCTACAAAGGCGCGTATATGAGTTTCATTCTCACGCCGTTTGCCGAAAAACAGACCAGTCGCGGCACATTCCCGCACATTCACAATTTGGTTCTGGCAGGTCAGTGGCTGCAACCGCCAGGAGGTCTTCCCAATGCCGTTGTGACGGGGCGTTTCGCCATTCAGCGCATCTGCAAAAAGGCGCACATAAAGTTTAAAAGTGAAAAGTGAAAAGTTGAAAGTTGGGACGCACCGAGTGCGTCCGTGCCGACACATTGAAATCTGCGGTTCGACAAGCTCACCGCCCTAATCTGAAATTTTAATCATTCTCAATTGTATTGCACAATTCTTGCGACTTGTATCTTGCTACTTGCTACTAATCTGAAATCTTACGAAGTAAAAATTAGAAATCTTTTCTTCCCATGAAAAAACTTCTTTCCATCGCGGCATTTGTGTTTGCTGCCGCAGTTGCGCTGAATGCGCAGGTTACCACCGAACCAGCCATCATTCAAAAGGGCTATTCTGGTGCGATAAAAGTGATTTTCAATCCTGCCGAGGGAAACAAAGGCATGGTTGGCGCCACCGCTTGCTACGCTCACACGGGCTTGATAACCGCCAAAAGTGCGAGCAGCAGCGACTGGAAATACGCCACAGCAAAATGGCGCGGTAGCGACACCAAATACAAAATGACCAAAGATGGCTCGAATTGGGTGCTGAACATCAGCAACATCAACGACTTCTACGGTTGCCCCGAATCGGAAGAGATTTTGAAGATGGCGTTCGTTTTCAACGATGGTCCTAACGGCACGAAAGAGGGCAAAACGGCTAGCGGCGGCGACATTTTTGTTGAACTTGCCGAGGCAGGTTTGTCTGCCAAAATCGACCATTCGCTTAGCGAAATCAGCTCGAAAGGCACATCGGTAACGCTCACTTGCAATGCCACCAGCAGTGCCACACTCACGCTCACGCAGAATGGTACAATGGTGAAGACAGCCACAGGCACGCAAATGACCTACACCACTACGCTCTCGAACACGGGCGATTACAAATTTGTGCTTGTTGCCCAAACGGCTACCGAAACGGCTGCCGATAGCGCATCAACCACCATTCCAACAACTGCCGTCACGGCCACGCGCCCAAGCGGCATCGACAATGGTCACTACTACGATACCGACGATTCCACAAAAGTTACGCTCTGCACCTACGCCGCCAGCAAGACTGCGCCAGCGCAAAATGTGTTTGTAGTGGGCGATTTCAACGATTGGACGGTGTCGAACGAATACCAGATGAAGCGCGATGGCAACTATTTTTGGATTGAGATTGATGGTTTGACACCGCGCCAAGAGTACGCCTACCAATATGTGGTGGTGCGCGACGATGGCGAAGTGGTGCGCATCGACGACCTGTATGCCGAAAAAGTGCTTCACCCCAACGACCAATACGAGCCAAGAACAGTTGACCCAACGTTGCGCGAATATCCCTCGAAAGCCGACGGCTATGTGTCTGTTATTCAGACTAATAAGCCAAAATTTGCTTGGAGCGATGCCACACTCAATTTCAAACGCCCCAACAAAGATAACCTTATAATCTACGAAATGTGGGTCTACGATTTCACGCCCGATCGCTCGTACCAAGGCGTGATGGATCGCTTAGATTATCTCGAAAATCTTGGAATAAACGCCCTCGAACTGATGCCGATAACCGAATTTGATGGCAACTACAACTGGGGCTATAGTCCGAACCACTATTTTGCGCCCGACAAGGCTTATGGCAGCGAAAACGACCTGAAAACGCTCATCGACGAGTGCCACAAACGCGGCATTGCGGTGATATTGGATATGGTGTTCAACCACGCCACTGGACTGAACCCGATGAACAAACTCTATCCCTACGGCGATGATTTGCAGTACAATCCGTGGTTCAACGTTACAGCGCCTCACAGCGACAATGTTTACGAGGACTGGAATCACGATTTCGAGCCTGCTAAAACCATGTTCAAACGCGCGCTGCAATACTGGCTCACAGAGTACAAAATCGATGGTTACCGCATGGACTTGGCACATGGTTTTTGCGGTGCAAACTGCAACTCGCTTGGCGCAAATCTTTCGGAATATAATTCCACGGTGAAAGCCACCTCGAGCGATGCCTATTTCATTCAAGAATATTGGGGTAGCAATCCAACCGCAGCCACACTCGTGAGCCAAGGCATGATGTGCTGGGCTGGCGGCAGCGGACTGAACAATGCCTACAGCCAAACCGCCATGGGCTGGCTCAAAGATGGCGATGGACTCGATGCCAACAGCGCCAACAAAGGCGATGGTTATGTAACCTACTGCAATAGCCACGACGAGGAGCGCAACTTTTTCAAAGCCAAACAGTATGGCAATGGCGCAATGAAGACCGACGAAACCATTCGCTGCCATCGTGTGCCGCTGAATATCGCTTTCAATGTGCTGCTCAATGGTTCGCACATGTTCTATCAGTATGATGAATTGGGCTACGATTTCTCGAAATATCAGAATATCAACGGGGCGTTTGGCAACGACGATAATGGCAATTATAAACTCACGCCATCGGTCGACGAAAGCACAAAAACTGGCACCAAACCGCGTCCCGAGTCGCACGGCTATTTCAAGGAAGGACCGCACATGCAAGCCTATCAGCAGGTGGCGCAACTCATTCGTCTTCGCACGCAACTGCTCAATTCGGTGTTCGAAGGCAATCCAACGGCCGTTTCTATTGGTTCAGGCAAATCCGTTCGCTCCATTCAGTGGGGCAGCGATGTGTATGTAGTGGGCAATTTCTCGGCCACTGCGGCACAAACTGCGACCATTCCTGCTGGCACTTGGTACGATTATCTTGGCGGCGGCTCGAGTGTGGCTGGCGGCAGCACCGTCACGCTGCAAGTGGGCGATCTGCTCATTTTGACGAGCCAAAAACTCGAACTGCCCGAAGTGCCTTCGTCGTACGACTATGTCTATGTTGGCATCAATAGCGTTGAGGCAGCGCAGCAAGGTTTTGTTTACCCAACCGTAACCGACGGCATGCTCTACATCTCAAGCGAAGAACTACCGCAGCGCATTCAGATTTATGCTGTGAATGGCGCACTTGTGGAGACCGCTAGTCACGCCAACAGCCTGAATGTGAGCAACTTGAAACAAGGTCTCTATGTGATGGTGGTTTCGTACCAAAAAACGCAAGAGGTTTACAAATTCATTCGCAAGTAAAGGTAAGAGGTTATAGGTTATAGTTGAGAGGTTAGAGAAGAGAGAGGACAAAAGTAAACGCAGTGTTCCAATCAATTTGAAATCTGAAATTTGAAATCTGAAATTTGAAATCTTTCCCTGAAATACTACGCGCAGCCTCGTGGTCCGATTCGCCTGCGGTGGGCATTACGCTGTTGGTACTTTTTGTGG
>CAVHRT010000116.1:0-4965 GCA_963638355.1 Flexilinea sp.
CCTGTCGGCGACTTTTCTTTGGTTCGTTTCTTTTGGTCGTCAAAAGAAATGAACGGGAAAAAGGCAAACACGGACGTGCCATGTCGCGTCCTTACATTTCGGGCGAATAATTATTCGTCCCTACATCTCGTTCAACCGCAACCCGCTGTGGATGCCGCAATCTGAAATTTAAAATCTGAAATAAGGAATAAGGAATATGCTTGCAGAAAATTTTCGACAACAACTGCGCAAAACCTGTATGGAATTTGTAGTTTTGCAAACCATCAGGCAAAAGCGCCGCTACGCACCCGACATCATTGCGGTGCTGCAGCAAAACGGCCTCACCGTGGTGGAAGGCACCATCTATCCCATGCTGGCACGACTGAAAAAGAACGACATTCTGTGCTACGAATGGGAAGAATCGACGCAAGGTCCACCGCGCAAATACTACTCACTCACGCCACACGGCTGCGAATACCTCGATGCACTGCAACAAGAGTGGCAAAACATCAACCTCATTGTTGAAAAGTTGAAAGGTGAGAGTTTATAGGTGAGAGTTTATAGGTGAGAGTTTATAGGTGAGAGGGAGAGGAACCTAATCTGATTTGCAGAACCCATTTTCAACTGCACCTACCCAATTTGAAATCTGAATTTTTGCGATAAGTGAGAGCAAAATCAAACTTGTTTGTTTTGCCGAGCGAAGCAAAAATCAATCTGAAATTTGAAATCTGAAATTTGAAATTACTTAGAATATGCAAACAACATTAACCATCAACCTAAACGGGTGCGTGTTCAACATCGACAGTGATGCGTACGACACGCTGAAAAATTATCTTGAAAAAGTGAAGGCACACCTTGCAGCCGACGAGCGCGACGAGGTGATGCACGACATCGAGGCGCGCATTGCCGACCTCTTTACCGAACGCCTGAACGGGCGCAATGTGGTGGATGCTGCCGATGTACAAGCCATAATGGACACGCTCGGTCAGCCCGAACAGTTCGACATCGACAACGACGAAAGCAGCGCCGAAAATGCCCAATCGAGCGAAAAAACCGACAACAGCGACCGACGCAAATTCCGTCGCCTCTACCGCAATCCCGACGACAAAATGCTAGGCGGCGTGGCATCGGGTTTGGCGGCATACTTGGGCTGGGACACGCTGCTGGTGCGCATTCTGCTGGTGGCTGCCCTGCTCTTCACTAGCGGCTGGATCATTCCGTTCTACCTCGCATTTTGGGTGCTGCTGCCCGAGGCCAAAACCGCTGCGCAAAAACTTGAAATGAACGGCGTAGAACCAAATCTGAGCAACATTAAAAACGCCACGCAAGTCAACAACGAAAAACCAAACAACGACTCCGTTGGTCGGCGCATTGGCGATGTGCTGATGTGGCTGCTGAAGGTGATTCTGATAGTTACCATCGGCTTCATTGGGCTGGGACTGTTTGCCGCCGCCGCCACAATTTTGATATTCACATTCGTTGCGTTGATTGGCGGTGCAGGCGTGTTTGCCGAAATATTCGGAACATCGATGGGCTGCGCTGCGAGCACAATCATGTTTGTGAGCCTTGCGCTGGCTATGCTCTGCCCCGCCGTTGGACTTACGGCACTCTGCATGCGACTGGTGGCAGGACCACGACGCACGCCACGCCGCCGTTGGTTTGGCTGGACGCTGCTGATAGTCTGGCTATTGAGCCTCGGCACATTCCTCGGATCGGCCATCTACGCTGCAACACACGACACCTTCGATGCTAACAAATTGGCACGCACCATGATGATGATAGACGACGAACTGGAAGATTTTGATAGCGAAGGGATAGTTGAGCAACGTCAATGCACCCCATTCGCAAATATCGAAGTCGGCTCGGCAGTGGATGTGCGCCTCACGCAAGGCGATAGCTGTTCTGTGGATATCAAAGCCCGTCCCAACGATTTGCGACGCGTAGAAACGAGCGTAGAAAATGGCATTTTGAATATTGAAAGTAGCGCAAGCGGTCATGTGGTGGCGTATGTTTGCGCGCCAAGTTATCAACACATCGAAGCAGATGAAGCGGCGAGCATTACATGCGACAGCGCACTCACGCTCGACCGCCTCACCATCGATGCAAGCGAGGCGAGCAACGTAACACTGCACGGCACAGCCAATTTCGTCAAAGCAATTGCCGATGGAGCCAGCAACATCGACCTTACGAAACTCGCCACCGAGCAGATAGACGCCCAAGCCGATGGCGCATCGACCGTGCGACTTGGTGCCACCACGCGCATGACCTTGACTGCCAACGAGGCCTCGACCATCACATTCGACACCGCCACCAATGCCACGCTCAACGCCTCCGAAGCCAGCACCATTCGCTACAAAACCGCACCAGCCCAATGCCAAAAGCGTTGCGACAGCAGCTCGAAGATTGCGAGTTTCTAGTTTCTAGATTTCCGGTTGGAAAAGTTTCTAAGTTTCAAATTGTTCATTTGAAAATTTGAAGATTTGAAAATTAGGGCGGTGAGCTCGTCGAACCGCCGCCGAATCCTAATTAAGTAATTGGAAATTAGATAATTAAGTAATTTGTTTCTCTTCTCACTAGATTTCCGGTTGGAAAAGTTTCTAAGTTTCTAATTGTTCATTTGAAAATTTGAAGATTTGAAAATTAGGGCGGTGAGCTCGTCGAACCGCCGCCGAATCCTAATTAAGTAATTGGAAATTAGATAATTAAGTAATTTGTTTCTCTTCTCACTAGATTTCCGGTTGGAAAAGTTTCTAAGTTTCTAATTGTTCATTTGAAAATTTGAAGATTTGAAAATTAGGGCGGTGAGCTCGTCGAACCGCCGCCGAATCCTAATTAAGTAATTGGAAATTAGATAATTAAGTAATTTGTTTCTCTTCTCACTAGATTTCTAAGTTCTGGTTTCTAGTTGTTTGAAATAGTTTCTCGAAATTGCTGGAGCAATTTCTGTTTGCCTCGCGCGGGATTTACAATCCCGCGCTTGCTGCATTATTAGGATTGGTAATCCGTGAATGACAATCATTGAATTATCGATTCATTGAATCATTGAATGAGCGGTAACCTCTACCAACTGCAATTGATTGTGACCAGTAGGGACGTGGCGCGCCGCGTCCCTACTGTCGTTATTGAAATACAACAGCGTTGTATTTTTGTAGATTGCACTGGATACCGACAATCTGAAATCTGAAATTTGAAATCTGAAATTATTTCTCTCCTCACTCCTAACTCCTAACTCCTAACTAAAACCACAGCGCCCCACTCTTGCGACTTGCTACTTGCGACTTGCGACTACCCAAAAACTTATCAACAACCGCTGCATATACGAAAAATCGTGACTAAATTTGCAACCGATAGTGTAAGTCAAATAATGCCCATAAAACGGCATTTTTGAATTTTTTCTGTCGAGATTAAAAAAATAATTTCATAACAATCTAAATTTTACCATCATGCGAAAAAGACTTTTACTAGTTTTTGCCGCTGCACTGGCTAGTGTGGCTGCATTCGCAGCGCAGTGGAACGCCGCTGGCGACACACTGACGCTCACCGAGGCCGACCTGCCCTACACGTACACGGGCAAAATCGGCGAACAAAAAGTGGTTGTGCTACCATACTCTAGTAACCCAGCCGACCTCTACATTAACTTCCAAACCGAAGGCATAGTAAATGAGGACATGGACTTCGTGAACCTTATTGATGACTCCGGCACGGAATATCCTCTCTACACAGGCTTTGGTCTACAAGCGTGTGGACTTGGGGGGCAAGTATATGTGTGCCAAGCACCGGTTGCAAAACAAGTGAACCGAGGCAAAGCATTTACACTAACAATTGCCACAGCAGAGAATCTTGTGGCTAACATTGCCACTGCCGAAAACGTCACCACCACGCCAATAAGCGAAGCGGGCGTTTTGGTAAGCAATGGCACCATGCCCGACAAACTGCTCTACGCACCATATTTAACGGAATACGCTGGGGAATCATTCGGTGGCGCAATGCCCGTGGTTGCCTCGTACGAGATTACGCCCGATGGCACCAACTGCTACGAGCTGATTTGCAAAGGCGGTGCAAGAGTGGCCGCGCGCAGCGCAAACGGAATTACTGTCGTCGGCTACGCAACCACTTACAGCAACCAGCCCACATCGACCGACAAAATCATTCTCGATGTGATAGCGCCAACGGCTGGCTACAGCATCGAATTCCGCACGGGAGCAACATCATCTATCAACCTCTTCGACATGGTTGATGCAAAAGAGATAACTCTGCCCTACCGTGGCACTGCACAATGCACCACACACCAAGCGTCAATTAACGAGTCTACAACTTCAGACGACTATTACACCTACGACCTCTACAAATTCAAAGTAAACGAAAACGGCACAGCACGCCTGCGCTACGAATCGAACAACGATGTGCTATTTAGCATGGTCGAAGAATATGGTAACGCGACAAGTTATCGCTATCTTTCAAATGGTGGTGACAAAACTCTGCTATCAATCGCCCCGGGAGAATACTACATTGCACTGCTTGGCGACGCTGGCGCAAAAGCCGACTTCTCGCTCTCGCTCGAACCTGAAAATACCAAACAAGTGGTACTGGGCGACACCGCATTCTTGCCCGGCAACCGCACAATAACCGTTAGCAAAACCTACTACGGACAACTTGTGCCGCACGACACCCTATTTAATTCTACCGATTATTTTTCTAATGGTCCAACGCACGCCATAGCCCACAACCTCGACGTAAAAGAGGGCACAACCTATGCCATAACAATAGCAATGAATGCTGGCTGCAGCAATGAACAAAACGAGGTGCAATGGGTTATTCTCGATAGTCTAAATACCCCAATATATAGTAATAATAGCACCGACATCATTAAAAACAAACTATCGGTAAGTGCAACAGGCTATAATTGTATTCCACTTGAACCAGGGCGCTACAAAGTGCTGGTGGCTGGCTATGTGCAGCTAACACCGCGCGACTACACCATACTGG
>CAVHRT010000117.1:0-4916 GCA_963638355.1 Flexilinea sp.
CACATCGGTCATGCCCGAAATGTAGTCGAGCACCGCCATAATTCGTTCGTAGGTGCTTTCGGCGTGCGTGGCATATTGCGACGGAATGCGATTGAGCAACTGCTTTGAGTAGAGCTTTTCGGGATTGAATGCCGCGCGAATGGTGTCGTCGAGTAGCTCCGAAATAATGCGATAGCCCGCCAATTCAACATCTACAACCAACTGCGATTTGTAGATTTTTGTGGCCGACACTTTGGTGCAATGTGCGTACGCTTGTCGCAGCGGCTCGGCTATGTGGTCGATAATCGATTTTGTGAAAGTACCGCGCAAAATCTCCTCTTCGTGCTCCACAAATGTGTTGGCCGCGGCCTCTATCAGCATTCCCATGGCCGACGAGCGCAGGTAGGCAATCTGTTCGTTGGTGTCGCTCACCATCGGGAAAATCTCCTTCTCGGCGCGCTGGCGTTTGACCTCGGGCAGGAACTCGAACAGCAGCGCTTTGGTCTCGTCGAGCGTTAGCAATCGCAGCTTGAAAGCGTCTTCAATGTCCATTATCTCGTAGCAGATGTCGTCGGCAGCCTCTACCAAATAGACCAGCGGGTGGCGCGCATAACGGTTCGGATTTTGTGGATCGCGCTCAATGCCAAGAGCCGTGGCAATGCGTTCGTATGCCTCGCGGTCGTCTTGGAAAAAACCAAACTTCATCTTCTTCTCGTCGGCCCACTGCGACTCGTACGGATATTTCACAATCGAGGCTAATGTGCTGTAAGTCAGCACAAAACCGCCTTCTCTACGCCCTTCGAACTGGTGTGTGAGCAGACGAAATGTGTTGGCATTGCCCTCGAAATGTGTGAGGTCTGCCCATTGTGCTGGTGTGATTTTGTCTTTCAGTTGCCCGCCTTTTTCTTCAGAGAAAAATGTGCCAATGGCTTTCTCGCCCGAGTGCCCGAATGGCGGATTTCCAAGGTCGTGAGCCAAGCAGGCCGCAGCCACTATAGCGCCAATCTCGTCGATGTGAGGCGGCAAATCGGCATGGCGTTCGTGCAACATTTTCGCCACGCGCATAGCAATCGATCGTCCCACGCACGATACTTCTAGGCTGTGTGTCAGGCGGTTATGCACGAAAACGCTTCCGGGCAGCGGAAAAACCTGCGTCTTATTTTGCAATCGGCGGAAAGGTGCCGAAAAAATCAGTCGGTCGAAATCGCGCTGAAACTCCGAACGGTCGTCGTGACGCGCATCGTGGTAGCGCTCCATGCCGAAACGCTTTGTCGAAAGTAGTTGTTCCCAAGTCATCATGGTTAGTTAGAAGTGAGAAGTTAGGAGTGAGAAGTGAAAAGTGTTTTTAATTGATAATTGACAATGGATAATTGATAATGAAGACCGCTGTGGAGCACGAAACTTTATAAACTTTATAACTTTACAAACTTTATAAACTTCATGTCAACTTATCAACTCATCAACCCAATATTTTTTGCAAATTTACGAAATTATTTGTGTTTTGGCGAAAAAGTTGTACTTTTGCGCTGAAATTATTGCGCTATGGCCGACAATTATCTTGAAAAACATTACGAAGAGTACGAGGCAAAAAAAGCCGCATGGCTCAAAGGTCGGTCGAAATATCCGCGCAAAACTGGCAACGCAGCGGCGTCTAGTCAGCCTAAAAATTTGAAATAAAGCACTGAAACACAATTTGTTAGAGATAATCAGCAAAGACTTACTCCCTTGTCCTTGCTCTTTACTCTAACAATTTTTTGCCGTGTCGCACTGAGATTGGAAAATTCTACAATTTATTTTTTAAACGGGAAAAGTCGGTTGTTCAATGGCGGGCTGCGCCTTCGGGTATGGCAGATTACAAAGACTATCGACTCCCCAAATCCTATTTTTTAGGAATTTTTCTCAACAAATGGCGATGCGGCTTTTTTTATAATCATTGAGTCATTGAATCATTGAATCATCGAATGATTGTGATGTGAACACTTCTAACTCCTAACTACTAATTCCTAACTTTTTCCGTCTTTATTCTTTTGTCCTTGCTCTTTACTCCAACAAAAAATTGTATCTTTGCGAAAATCTTTTGTTTATAGCATTATGAAAGGACTCGAATCGATTGGGCGCTATGTGTTGCTGATGCGGCGCACTTTTTCGCGACCCGACAACTGGAAAATGTTTTGGCGACAACTGCCCAAAGAGATCATCAAACTGGGCTACGACTCCATTTTCCTTATTCTCATCATCTCGGTTTTTATGGGTGTGATCATGACCATGCAGGTGGTTTTGAACACCGAAAATCCGCTTCTTCCGCGCTACACCACAGGTCTGATGCTGCGCGACACCTATCTGCTCGAATTTTCGAGCACCATCATGTGTCTGCTGTTGGCGGGCAAAGTTGGTTCTAACATCGCCTCCGAAATTGGCTCCATGCGCGTGTCGGAACAGATCGATGCGCTCGAAATTATGGGCGTGAACTCGGCCAACTATCTTATTTTGCCCAAAATAATCGGTTTGGTTGTTTTTATGCCAGTTTTGGCAACGCTCTGCGTGGTCATCGGTCTGCTGGGCGGCGTGGGCGTGGCGCGTTTCACCGATATGATAACGATGGACGATTTTGTCTACGGTCTGCAATACGCCTTCATTCCGTTTTATTTCACCTATAGCCTTGTTAAATCGGTCATTTTTGGCTTCATCATTGCCTCGGTGGCGTCGTATTATGGCTATTATGCCTACGGCGGCGCGCTCGAAGTGGGTCACGCCAGCACCAATGCCGTGGTCAAGAGCAGCATCATCATGTTGCTCGCCGATATTGTGATAACGCAGTTGATGCTAAATTAAATTTCAAATTGAAAATTTCAGATTTCAAATTCTTGGTAACCACAACTAACTGCAGAAAACAGCGCAACCAGAAATCAGAAATCTAGAAATTAGAAATAATTGTCAATTTTCAATTATCCATTGTCAATTAAAAATGATTCAAGTAAACCACCTAAATAAATCGTTTGACGGCAAGCAGGTGTTGCGCGACATCAGCGCCACTTTCATGCACGGACAAGTGAACCAAATTATCGGGCAAAGCGGCTCGGGCAAGACGGTGCTGATGAAAAGCATCATCGGACTTTTCCGCGTCGACTCGGGCGAAGTGCTTTACGACGGGCGCAATCTGGCGCAAATGACTATGAAAGAGGTGAAGCTGCTTCGCCGCGAGGTAGGCATGCTGTTCCAAGGTTCTGCGCTGTTCGATTCGCTGTCGGTGCTCGAAAATGTGATGTTCCCGCTCGAAATGTTCGCTCCAATGACGCGCATCGAGATGGAGAAACGCGCCAAATTCTGCTTGGAGCGCGTCGATCTGAAACCGACAGCTTACAATTTGGCGCCATCTGAAATTTCGGGTGGCATGCAAAAGCGTGTGGCCATTGCCCGCGCCATCGCCTTGAACCCGAAATATCTTTTCTGCGACGAACCAAACTCGGGTCTCGACCCAGTAACCTCGCTAGTCATCGACCGCCTGATAGAGGACATCACGCACGAATACAACATCACCACCATAGTGAACACGCACGACATGAATTCCATAATGGAAATCGGTGCCAACATTGTACTGATTCACAAGGGCGAAATAGCGTGGACAGGCTCGAAAGACGACATCTTCACTGCTGAAAATGAGACACTACACAACTTCGTTTTCGCCTCAAATCTGTTCAAAAAAGTGAAGTCGGTGATGAACGAAAATGCCAATTGTTGATAACTTAGCAACATTTCTTTGCTGATATATTGAAATGTATGTCTATCTTTGCAAAATTTGTTTAGAGGCTAGAGTTTATATGAGAGGAGAGAGGAGAGAGGTTGGCGGTTCGACAAGCTTACCGCCCGTAAAATTGATAATTGACAATTTTTTGCAGCCCGCTGTGGATACCGTTCAATAACCCCGTAATTTATTGCGGGGAGACCACGAATCATTGCAGCCCGCTGTGGATAAATCTGAAATCTTTAATCTGAAATTTGAAATCATTTAAGTTATGGCAGAAAAACTGAGATATTCCGACGAGGAGCTCGAGGAGTTCCGCGTGCTCATTCAGGAGAAGCTGGACAAAGCACTGCAGCAGTATGCCGAGTACAGCGCATTTGTAAACAATTCCGATGGAAACGATGTTACCGACACATCGCCCACGTTCAAGACCTTGGAAGAGGGCGCAACCACGCTTTCGAAAGAGGAGTGCGGACGATTGGCGCAGCGCCAGATGGAGTTTATTCAACACCTGCAGGCTGCGTTGGTGCGCATACAAAACAAGACTTACGGCATCTGCCGCGAGACGGGCAAACTCATTCCAAAAGAGCGCCTGCGTGCCGTGCCACACGCCACCCTCAGCATCGAGGCAAAAGAGAAGAAAAGGCGGTAATTTTGCCGCTTTTCGTGATTTTTTGGAAGGCGAAATAGCGTCTGAATGTGCCCAACGGACGCAAAAAAAAATAGCGGCACAATGCAAAATCCACGCGAAAACTTTCGTTTTAAAGGAATGCAGCGGCGATTCCTAGAAAGTGGTTGGGTTGGGTTTTGTTGACATACAAAAAGCGTTTGCTAACGCTTGTATTCGATGTTCTGAAATGTAGGAAGTTTCGACAAATCATTCGGTACAAGACTTTAGCTGGTGCTCATGGGTGTATTCCTTACGCTTGCACGCTTCGGTGTGCGAGTTGTGAATATACACGCGTGGGTTTCTGCAGGTTTTTTCGATGATTTAGGTTTCCTACAACCACAGAACACGGATTTACTAACAGAAATCCGCGTTTTTTTTGACCTATAGGTCAAAAAGTTAGACAGAATATGCTGTCAAACAAGCGTTTGGAGAAATTAAATGCCATTGAGGACTTTTTGTTGAATGGAGATCAGACCAATATTCAAGCACTCAAATCGGGCATTTTGCGCTGTAATGGAATTGACA
>CAVHRT010000118.1:0-4828 GCA_963638355.1 Flexilinea sp.
AATTAAAATCACTCCTAACTCCTCACTCCTAATTCCTAACTGAAAAGATGACTCGATTTTTTCTGAAAATATACGATTTTTTGCGGCTGCATCGCGGTTTGATGTGGGCGTTGTTGATTGGCTCGGTGGTGGTGATGGGCGCGCTGGCATCGCAACTGCGGTTGCACACCGACATCTCCAATTTTTTGCCCGAAAGCGAAGAACAGCGCAATCAGGAAGTGTTGGCAAAACTGAAGATAAAAGATCGCATCATTATTCTTTTCTCTGCTGAAAATGAGCAAGTTACGCCAGATGACTTAATCGCTGCAGCCGATATTTTCGAGGAAGAATTGTGGCAACGCACCGATTCGGCGCACATTTTGGCATTTGATTCGCGCATCGACCTTTCGGTGGTCGACAACACCATCAATTTCATCTACCAAAATCTGCCCGTTTTTCTTGATTCTGTCGATTACGCCGCGCTCGACAGTCTGTTGCTGCCGCAAAATTGTGCCGCGCGCATGGTCGAAAACTACAACGATCTGATGTCGCCAATGAGCGTGGGCGTGCAAGATGTGGTGCTACGCGATCCGTTCGGTTTAGGCGGTAAAACGCTATCGAAACTCTCAAATTTCAACCAGTTCGATGGTTACGCGGTGTACGACGATCGCCTTTTTAGTGACGATTACAAGACGCTCTACGCCTTTATCGATTCGCAAGATGGCAGCAATGCATCGGCTTTGAACGACGAACTGACCACTGCCATCGAGGAGAGTCTGGAGGCGGCGAATAATCAGACCGAAAACATTGCCGCCGAATGTTATGGTGTGCCGATAATTGCCACTTACAATGCCCGTCAAATTCAGCGCGATTTGATGGTGACGGTGAACATCGCACTTTTGGTGATTGCTGTGCTTATCTTGCTGGCTTTCAAGCGAAAACGCACCATTTTGCTGCTCATTTTGCCCGTTTTCTACGGCGCATTGTTTGCTGCGGCATGCGCATTTCTCATTCAGGGACAAATTTCAGCCATCGCCATCGGTACGGGAGCGGTGATTTTGGGCGTGGCGCTGAGTTATTCGGTGCATGTAATTTCGCACGCTGAACACAGCACCGACGCGCGCCAAGTGATAGCCGAGCTGACCTATCCGCTCACCATTGGCAGTATCACCACCATTGGCGCATTTGTGGGTTTGCAGTTCACCAGTTCGCCGCTATTGCAAGATTTTGGGCTCTTCGCCGCCTCATGTTTGATTGGTACAACGCTCTTTTGTCTCATCTTTTTGCCGCATTTTCTCACCATCGAAGGGTGCCAAACCAAGCGGCGCGCCATGCAGATAATCGACAAGATAAATTCCTATCCATACGACCGCAATCGTTGGCTGATAGCGGCTTTGCTGATTGTTTTGGTGGTGGCATTGTTCAAGTGCGACGATGTGAAGTTCGACTACGACATGATGAAAATCTACTATCGTCCGTCGCACCTCGAAAGCGTGGGGCAGCGCCTGCAGAGTCGCCCCGACGAAGATGTGTCGGTTTTGCTGGTGTCGCACGGCAACGATGCGCAAGCCTTGGACGATTATAGCGCCACAGCTGCCATTTTGCAACAATCGCAAAACGAGCAGAAAGTGCAGAAATTTATGTCAGCGGCTGACTTTTTGCCAACCGACGCGGTTCAAACCGAACGCATCGCACGTTGGAATGCCTATTTTTCGGAAGATAAAATTGCACAAATTTCTGAAAAAGTAAAGAAATCGGCACAAGAGGCAGGTTTTTCGGCTGATGCATTCGATGAATTTTTCGAGATAATCGGCAAAAAATACGCACCGCACGATCTTTTGGCAGAATGTGCCGAGCATCCCATGGCATTTTCGAGTCTGATAGAGCGGGGAAGCGACGAAACGTGCCTGTTGGCGCAGGTTTGGGTCGACGATGCGCAAAAAACTGACCTCTATGCGCAAGTGGCAACCACAGCGGCCATCATCGATCAAAGTTATTTCATTGGGCAGGCGGCGCAATCTATCTCCGACGACTTCAACCTGATTCTCGCCATCTCGTCGTTGCTTATCTTTGGCGTGCTGCTCATCTCCTACGGTCGCATAGAATTGGCGCTACTGGCGTTCTTGCCGATGTTCATCAGCTGGTTCATCATTCTTGGATTCATGGCCATTTTTGGCATTGAATTCAACATCGTCAACATCATTCTTTCGACCTTTATTTTCGGCATTGGCGACGATTTCAGCATCTTTGTGCTAGATGGTCTGCGCAGCGAATATCGCGAGGGGAAAGCCATGCTTCCAGCGCACAAAAACGCCATTTTCTTCTCGTCGCTGATGACCGTGATAGGCATGGGCGCGCTGCTTTTTGCTCGTCACCCTGCGGTGCATTCGCTGGCGTTGGTGTCGCTGTTGGGCATTTTGGTGGTGGTGTTTGTGTCGTACATTTTGCAGCCGCTGCTGTTCCGCTGGCTCGTCACTTGGCCTGTGTCGAAAGGCGGTTGGCCAATTGCCATGGGCGATATGTTGCGTTCGGCGTATGTTTTCGTTGTGTTCCTTTTGTTGAGCTTGTTGACGCAAATTTTCATGCTCGTGGTCATTATCATTCCATCGACTTGGCGCTGGAAACGCCACGTCATGTGCCACGCTTCGCGATTTGCGCTTTACTGCGTGCATCATTGCGTGCCCGATGTGCATAACATTCGTCAGAAAAATGGCGAAACCTTCGAAAAACCTGCCATCATCATTGCCAATCATCAGTCGGTGATTGATTTGGCGGTCATCATTGGCATGGTGCCAAAGTTGGTTGTTGTCACCAAAAAATACATTTGGAACTCTCCATTTTTCGGTTGGGCGGTGCGCATGGCGGGCTACATGCACTCCGAGCTTGGCATGGACGAAATCGACAAAATCGTAACGGAGCGCATTGCCGAGGGTTATTCGGTGCTGATTTTCCCCGAAGGCACTCGCTCGGAGGATTTGCAGGTGCACCGTTTTCACAAAGGTGCATTCCTTTTGGCCGAAAAGCACAAGCTCGACATTGTGCCGATAGTGAACTATGGCAATGGCATGATAATGTCGAAACGCCAGCCGTTGCTCGTGAAACAGGGCATTTTGGTGGTGCGTGTGCTGCCGCGAGTGGCTTATGACGATCCGACTTTTGGCACAACCTATCAGGAACGGAGCAAAAATTTTAGGACTTATCTGCAGCAGCAATACGACTTGCTTTGCGATGAGTACAATACGCCGAAAAATGGCTATTTCCGTGGCGATTGGCGGCATCATTTGCTCTACAAAGAGACCGAAATAGAGTTGAAACTGCGTCTGAAAGCCCGCAGGAATGACTATTTTGCCGATCTCGACCGGCAAATTCCGCGCACGGCCACGGTGGCGTTGCTCGGTTGTGGCTATGCGCCCGAAGGCTTGATGTTGGCTCTGCTGTCGCGCCATCGCACCATCGTCGGCATCGATAGTGATGCGGAAAAAGTCGCCTTCTGCCAGCACTACAATCTGCCAAATGCCACATTCACTTGTGACGATGCGCTCACTGCGCCATTGCCCGAAGCCGATTTCTATCTGATTTCGGAAAAGAATACGGCAATAATCGATCGCTGTCAAAATGCTGGTTTACAGGTTGTTACGTTGCGTTGTTAATAACTCATCGAGGCAAAATTGCAACTGATTGGTTCAAATTCCGTACTTTTGCAGGTTATTTCAAAATCAAAACACTTCTGAAAATATGAATGCATACGTTTTTCCTGGTCAAGGTGCTCAGTTTGTGGGCATGGGTAAAGACCTTTATGAGTCGTCGCCGCTGGCCAAAGACCTTTTTGAACGCGCCAACCAGATTCTTGGTTTTCGCATCACTGATTTGATGTTTGCAGGCACCGACGACGACCTGCGCCAGACAAAAGTAACGCAGCCCGCCGTTTTTCTGCACTCTGTGATTTCGGCGCTAGTTTTGGGCGATGAATTCAAGCCTGATATGGTGGCTGGTCACTCGCTGGGCGAATTTTCGGCTTTGGTAGCCGCTCGCGCGCTCACTTTCGACGATGGTTTGCGACTGGTAGCCGCTCGCGCACAAGCCATGCAAAAAGCTTGCGAAATGCAGCCTGGCACCATGGCGGCCGTCATTGCCATGCCCGACGAACAGGTCGAGGAGATTGTGAAAACCATCGACGGCGTGGTGGTTCCAGCCAACTACAACTGCCCTGGACAACTTGTGATTTCGGGTGCTGTAGAGGCTATCGACGCCGCTTGCGAAAAATTGAAAGCTGCAGGAGCAAAACGTGCCATCAAACTGTCGGTTGGCGGCGCATTTCACTCGCCACTGATGGAGCCAGCCCGCGCCGAATTGGAGACTGCCATTCGCGCCACTGAGTTCCACACGCCAATTTGCCCTGTTTATCAGAATTTCGATGCGCAACCACACACTGCGCCCGACGAAATCAAGGTAAACAGCATTGCGCAACTCACAGGTCCAGTGCGCTGGAGCCAGAGCGTGCGCCACATGATAGCCGATGGCGCCGATCATTTCAAAGAACTCGGTCCTGGCACCGTGCTGCAAGGCCTCATTCACAAAATTGATGCAAATGTGGTTGCAGAATAGTTGGAAATCAGAAATCTAGAAATCAGAAATAAACAAAAAATGAGACTCATAATCGAACCCGACTACAACGAGGTTTCGCGTTGGGCAGCACGCTATGTCGCTCGCCGCATCAACGAAGCCAAACCCACCGAACAAAAGCCATTTGTGCTAGGATTGCCCACAGGCTCGTCGCCACTTGGCATGTATCGCGAACTCATCAGCCTGAACAAACAAGGCATCGTTTCGTTCCGCAATGTCATCACAT
>CAVHRT010000119.1:0-4820 GCA_963638355.1 Flexilinea sp.
GGGCGAGACGAGTGCCAAAACGGAGTTCACTTGGGCAAACTACAAATATGGTAATGCCGCCGATTCCATCACTAAATATTGCACAACCGCAAAGAAAGGCAAGAACGGCTTTACCGACGGTCGCACAACGCTCGAGGATGAAGACGATGCCGCATTTGTGAATTGGGGCAGCAACTGGCAAACACCTACTGCCGACGATTGGTGTGAACTGAAAAAAAATTGCAGTTGGGAGGTAATATATGAAAATACAGTCGCGAAATACATAAAAATATCTAGTTATACTACAGGGAAAACTTTGCAACTCCCTTTAGACAGTCATAATTATGGCGCTTATTGGTCGAGCAGTTTGTGCAATACCGAATATTATCATTCCGATCAAGCATGTGAAATTTTACTGTATAGCATGGGAATGCAGGAGCGTGTAGGTCATTGTTGGGCGAATGCCCAACGTTATTTGGGTAAGCACATTCGTCCGGTGCGCACCAAAACTACGAGTACGCTCACTTGCACCAATGTGGTTGATATCACTGGCATAGCCTTCATTGGCGGGCAATACAAGCAAGGCCAAAGTTTGGCTTTGCGCGCTGCCACGCCAGAAACAGGTTGGACATTCGACCGCTGGGAAACCATGGGCTTTTCGCTCACCGAAAAGCAAGCAACCAATCCCAATTTGACCCTGACTATGCCATCGCGCGACGCGACTCTGACTGCCACCTACAAAAAGTTGGAATTCACCATTAGTGTGGCGGATTCGGAGAATGGCAAAATTACGCCTAGCAAAACCATTGGCAACTACAACGACGAAATATCGCTCACTGTAGAACCCGACGAAGGTTACGAACTGGCACTGCTTACACTACGCACCGAAGCCGGTGATTCGCTTGTCGTAACTAACGATAAGTTCACCATGCCGCTCGGAAATGTAAACATTAAAGCAGAATTCGCCAAACCTTCAGGCTTTAACGAAAACCATGGCTGGGTAGATTTGGGCTTGCCAAGCAAGCTGAAGTGGGCCACAATGAACATTGGTTCTATTGCGCCAAATAGTACGGGCAACTACTATGCTTGGGGCGAGGTAGAAACGAAAGAGAGCTATGCCGAAACAAACTATAAGCATAGCGTTTATGATGTTGCGAATGATAAACATGCTGATATCCTGAAATATACTATTACTACCGAATTTGGAACACCCGATAGCCTACTTGTGCTCGAACCTGAAGACGATGCAGCTACACAAAATTGGCATGGCGCGTGGCGCATGGCTACTATGGACGAATGGGACGAATTATTCCTCTATTGCGACACCATTTGGCAAATGAATTACCAAGGCACGGGTATAAATGGCTTTATCTTTAAGAGTAGAGCCAATGGCAATCACATTTTCTTGCCCGCATCGGGTGATATGATCAATACAAAATTGTGGTGCTTGAATAATGAGGGTGCATATTGGACATCTACGCTCTATGCATCTCCTGGATTCTCTTTTCGCGATATTTGGTGCGAAGGATTTGAATTCTCTTTTAATGATTGGGGTGATGATGATGATCCCATTAAGCACTCTTGGATGTTTTATTGGCCTACTAATCGTGAAGGAGGTCAATCGGTTCGCGCTGTGGCTGATGTCTATTTGCTCGATATTGCCGATATGCAGAATGGCAAGGTTGTGGCAGCAGGTGTCGATAGTGAGGCATCGTACGTCGCCACGGGCAGCAAGGTTACGCTTGTAGTAACGCCCGATGCGGGTTACGCACTTGTCGTTGGTTCGCTGAAAGTGCTTGCAGCTGATGGTACAGCGTTAACGCTCGATGCCAACAATCAGTTCACTATGCCAAAAGGCGATGTGTCGGTATCGGCATCGTTTGTGGCAGTTGATTATAGCGTGTCGGTATCAGCAACGGAACATGGCACTATCACGCCAAGTCGCACCACTGCGCATATAGGCGATACTATTACGCTCACCCTTGTGCCAGAAATAGGCTATCGCGCGGTTGTGACGGCAAAATGTGGCAGCAACGAGGTTGCTATTGCAGCCGACAGCACTTTTGTGATGCCTGCAGGCGATGTAACGGTTTCGGTTTCGTTTGTGAAAGAGGATTACGCCATCGCCATTGCCGCAACGACTGATGGCGCGCTTTCGGCTAACCGCAAGACTGCGCAAATGGGCGAGACCGTTTCGCTTGAGATTATTCCGTGCGAAGGCGCGAAACTATCGTCGCTTGTGGTAAAATACGGCGAAAATGTGGTAAAAGTCGACGAAAATTACACATTTGTGATGCCAGCAAGTGCCGTGAAGGTGGTGGCTGTATTCTCAAAAATCGATTATAAAATAACTGTAAATGCCTGCGAGCATGGCACTGTGCAGGCTGTGGCTACGGCTCAGTATCGCGACGATGTTGCGCTGACCATCACGCCCGAGGCGGGCTATCGCTTGGCTACGCTCGATGTTGTGGCAGATGCTAAATCGGTGAAAGTGACCGACAACGCTTTCAAAATGCCTGCCAACGATGTTTTGATTTCGGCCACTTTCGAAAAAATGAATTATGCCATCACTATTGCAGAGTGCGAAAATGGTAGCGTTGCGTGCAGTCGCGATTCGGCGCAAGTGGGCGATGTTATTTTGCTCGATGTTACTGTCGATGCGGGCTGCCATGTGACTTCGTTGGTTGCAAAAACTGCCGAAACGAGCATTGAAGTTGCTGAAAATCACACATTTGTGATGCCAGCTGGTGCAGTGGAAGTTGTGGCGGTTATCGAAAAAATCGATTACAAAGTGACCATTGCCGCGTGCGAACATGGTCGCGTGGAGGCCAACTGCGCCACCGCTCATCTGGGCGACGAGGTGCTGCTCTCGGCCACGCCCGACAAGGGTTTCATGCTGTCGGAATATAGTGCGATGGCAGGCGCGCAATCCGTTGAAGTGAACACGGGTAAATTCGTTGTGCCGAGCTTCTTGATGCCCGCTTCCGATGTGGTTGTCTCGGCCATTTTCGTGGAAGAAGGCACTGCGTTGGACGAGGTTTCCATCGGCTCGCTCTACGCTGAAAATGGACGCATCTATGGCGCTGACGAAATGCTGATTTTCGACATTCTTGGTCGCGACGTAACGCACCTGAACGGTCAGCTGAGTGGCGTTTACGTTGTAAAAATTGGCAATAAAGCGCAAAAAGTGATTGTGCGGTAGAGGTTATAGATTATAGGTTATAGTTGAGAGGTTAGAGGACTATCGCATCAATCTTCAAATTTTCAAATAAGAAATTAGAAATAAATCTGTCATGAAAAAACTATTTTTTTCCGCTGTTGCCCTTTGCATGGGCATTTGCGCCATGGCGCAGAGCAATTTTTATGTCTACAAGAGCGATGGCACTGAAGTGGAGTTCGCTGTTGGCGAGGTCGATAGCATTTCGTTTGTAAAGCCGCCTTTTCGTGCCGTATTTTCGGTTACTGCCGATAAGACCGTAAAATTTTCGTCGGGCAATTTGCAGTACACGCGCTCCACTCAAAAATGGGCGTTTGCCGAGCATCAGTACGATATTATTGGCACTGATAATCTAGTTGATGGCACTGGCGAGGTGTCGTATGATATATATTCTGGTTACAAATGGACTGGCAAAGACCTTGCCGACAAGGTTGACCTGTTTGGTTGGAGTGCCGACAAAGCCGCACAACCGTGGGGCGTTGATACAATGAATGTCGAAAGTGCTTATGCTGGCGCATTTGCGGATTGGGGGCAGAATATCGGCGATGGCTCGACTTGGCGCACGCTTACAAACGATGAATGGAAATATCTGTTTTATTATCGCGATGATTATCAAAACAAATATGGAACAGCCTGCATCAAATTGAGTGAAACCGATTCTGTTAATGGCTTGGTGCTTTTGCCCGACAATTGGACTTGCCCCGATGGCATTGAGTTTAAGAGTGGTTGTGACGGGTATGCCGATCATCAGACATTTAACCTTGCGCAATGGCAGCAGATGGAGCAGGCTGGTGCGGTCTTTTTGCCTGCTGCGGGTCATCGTGCGATTTTGACGGTGGACTTTGTATCGATTAATGGACGTTACTGGTCGGCTACTGAAGAATGGACAGATGAAGGTGCGAAATATTTCCGTTTTGGATATTATGGGGTAGATTTTAGTTCACTTAACCGTGGTGGCGGTTGTTCTGTTCGCTTGGTACAAGATGTGAAGTAGGTTAGAGGGGGGATAGTTGAGAGTTTATAGGTTATAGTTTATAGGAGCGGCTTTCGAACTTGGTTCGGAAACCGTTCTTCATTCAATGATTCGATGATTCAATAATTCGATGATTATAATGACGTGGCATGCCGCGTCCCTACTTCTCACTTTATAAACTTTTCACTTTCTACTTGCAATTTTTTGTTACAAAAAAATTGCTATCTTTGCAGCGTCGTTCGGAGGAGCGACAGTAATATGGGCATTTGGTTTTGGCCGTCGCTGCGATGTGCCGAATTAAAAGGGAATCAGGTGCGAAACCTGAACAGACCCGCTGCTGTGAGTTACACAAAAAAAGTTGACAAAAAAGTCACTGCTACGCAAAAAGCGTGTGGGAAGGCGTCAACTTTGTAACAAGTCAGAAGACCTGCCGATGCTACCGAAAATCATGCGCACTCTCGGGGAATAGAGTTTGCTGATGACCGCCACAACGCCACAGCGCGTTTGCTGCGCGACATACGCAATTTAACCACAAGGACTGCTGATTTTCGAATTACGCAGCCCTTATTTTTTTTGCAACAATTTTTTGCCTCACCGACTATTTTTTTCTGCCAAATAAAAAAAGCGTAGGCAAAACAATGGGATTTTTAG
>CAVHRT010000120.1:0-4761 GCA_963638355.1 Flexilinea sp.
TGGCTATCGCTCGCGTGGTATTGCCGAACTCATCGAGATGTTGCGCCCAATGGGCGAGCTGCTCGTCATTGCGCCCGACAGCACACGCTCGGGCTATTCCAACGCCATCACCATGGAAGTGCCTGTGATCTACAGCCTTGTGCATCAGGAGGAAGGACTGACCATCTACAAGTGCACGGGTTCGCCTACCGATTGCGCAAAATTGGCATTCTATATCACCGATCGTCAGCCCGATTTTCTCTTTTCTGGCATCAATCACGGCTCGAACGCCGCCATCAATGTGATCTATTCTGGCACCATGGGCGCTGTGTTCGAGGGCTGTGTGCGCGACATTCCATCGGTGGGTTTTTCGCTGTGCAACCAAAGCGCTGATGCCGATTTTTCGCAATGCCGACCATTTTTTGAGAAAATCGCGCGAAAAGTGATTGAAAATGGTCTGCCACACAATGTCTGCCTCAATGTGAATGCGCCAATGGGTCAACCGCTCGGCGTGCGTGTGTGCCGCCAGGCCGATGGCTTTTGGGAAGAGGAGTTCAAACTTGGCACTTCGCCCGCGGGCAAGACTTACGGCTGGATGACGGGCTATTTTGTGAACCGTGAACCCGAAAAGCGCGACACCGATATCTACGCAATCGACAATGGCTACATCTCCATTGTGCCGACTAGCGTGGACATGACTGCGCACAATGTGTTGTTGTCAATGTGTTCTGATTATGAGGCGATTAGATAATTTTTGGATCTCGTTGGCCATCGGATTGGTGCTGCCGTTGCTGTTCGGATTGCTTTTTTTTTCAATCTTTGGCAAAGGGCAGTTGCCGCTGTTCGATGCGCTGCGACTCTATGCCACTTCGGCGCCAACGCTCATCAGCAAAATGTTGCTTGTGGCTTGCGTCCCGAATCTGTTTGGCGTGTTCATCTTCTATCATGCCCAATGGTGGCGAGCCTGCCGCGGTTTCATAGTGCCAATTTTGCTCTATTTTGCCGTAGCAATGCTCTTTATTTGAAGTTGATAAGTTGACGAGTTGAAATGTTTTGCTACGCAAGATTTTTTCTCCGCTCGGCAAAACAAATAAATTTGATTTTGCTCTCGCTTATCGAAAAAATTGACAAGTTTAACGCACTACAGATGGATAGCGCGTCAATTTGAAATCTGAAATTTGAAATCTGAAATGAAGTATTTCATAATCGCTGGTGAGGCTTCGGGCGATTTGCATGCCTCAAATTTGATGGCGGCACTGAAACGGTGCGATGCCGATGCGCAATTTTGTTTCCTTGGCGGCGACCTGATGGCGGCGCAGGGTGGAACCATGGTGCGCCACTATCGCGACATGGCCTTCATGGGCGTGGTGAATGTGCTGCTCAATTTGCGCAAAGTGCTGCGCAATCTGAACGATTGCAAGGCTGCTATTCGCCAGTTTCAGCCCGATGTGGTCATTTTGGTCGATTATCCGAGTTTCAACTTGCGCATTGCCAAATATGTGAAGCACCACATGTCGACACCAGTTTACTACTACATTTCGCCAAAAATCTGGGCGTGGAAAACCTTCCGCATTCACTCCATCAAGCGTTACATCGACCGCATGTACACCATTTTTCCGTTCGAGACGCCATTTTATGCTCAGTTTCAATATCCTGTGGAATATGTTGGCAATCCTACGGTCGATGCCATTGCGCATTTCGTTGAGCATCACCCAGTTGCGCCCAATTTCCGTGAAAAAAATGATCTTGATGCTCGTCCGATAGTGGCGGTTTTGGCTGGTAGTCGCAAGCAGGAAATCACTGCTACGCTGCCTCGCGTGTTGCCGTTGGCGGCGCGCTATCCCGCTTTTCAGTTTGTGCTGGCTGCTGCGCCAAGTGCCGATGCTGCGCTCTATCAGCCCTATCTTTCCGAAAATGTTCGCGTGGTGCGCAATGCCACTTATGCGTTGTTGCAGCAGTCGTTTGCCGCAGTGGTCAATTCGGGCACAGCCACGCTCGAAACGGCCATCTTCCGCGTGCCGCAAGTGGTTGTGTATCACGTGTTTGGCGGACGATTTGCTTCGCTTTTGAAGAAGATTTTGATAAAGACAAAATACATTTCGCTGGTCAATTTGGTGGCCGACAAAGCCGTTGTGCGCGAACTTGTGGCGCACGAATTTTCGCTGGCGAATGTCGCTCCAGAACTCGAACGCCTGCTGCACGACAACGACTATCGCCGCCAGATGCAAGCCGACTACGACCGCATTGCTCAAACGCTTGGCTCTGCTGGCGCTGCCCAACGCGCTGCCGAAAAAATTGTGGAGAGCCTAAAATCTTAGGAACTAACTAATTAGGTGATTGGAAATTAGACAATTAGTTAATTGATTTTGCAACGAATTGCCGCCCAAATGCATCAATGAAAATAGAGAATCGCAAATACGAAACGCTCGAACAGATAGTCGATGGCTGCACGCACAACGACCGTCTGGCGCAGCGTCGGCTCTACGAGCTCTATGCGGGGCGCATGACTGCCATCTGTTTGCGCTATGTGGCGAATCGCGATGAGGCACTCGATCTGATGCACGATGGTTTTGTGAAGATTTTCACCAGCATGCGGCAGTACGATGGTCGCGGTAATTTCGAGGCGTGGATGCGAAAAATTTTTGTCAACATCTCGCTCGAACACCTGCGCAAATGTGACGCTCTGCGTGGTAGCGATGATGTCGACAGCGAGGCATTCCAAATGGATAGCGGCGATGTGTCGGTAGTCGAAAAAATGTCGGCCGACGAGATAATGCAACTCATCGCCGAATTGCCCGTGGGCTTTCGCACGGTGTTCAATATGTATGCCATCGAAGGTTACAGCCATCAGGAGATTGCCGCGCGACTTGGAATAAACGAAACCACCTCGCGGTCGCAATTTTCGCGCGCTCGGGCGGTTTTGCAAGAAAAAATCAGAGAACTCTACGGCGTCGAAGAGTTGAGTTTGTAAAGTTTATAAGGGAGTAGGGACGCACTGAGTGCGTCCGCGCAAAAAATCTGCAGTTGGTCGTGGATACCGCCAATCTGAAATCTTGAAATCTGAAATTTGAAATTTAGTGATTTACAGCAGCTTTTGCAGCAGAAATTGAACGATTATTCGGTCGATTTGCCTGCCGACGACTGGGAAGCGATAGCTTCGCGGCTCGATGCTGCTGTGCCTAGCGACGAGCAGTGGCGCGGTGCGTTGCAGCAAACCATGGCGGCTGCCGAAACGCCCGTTCCGAAAGGCGATTGGAAAAAGATTGAACGCCGCCTGCCGAAAAATGCGCGTCGGCGCGTGCTGCCTCTCTGGCTCTGGAACACAGCCGAAATCGCTGCTGTGGCTGCTGTGGCTGCGCTGCTCTTGGCATTGCCGATGATGAAAAATGCTGGAAATCAGACTGAAAATCCTGCACCAACTTTCGCACAGGAGCAGAAAATTGCTGTTTCTGAAAAATCGACAACCGAAACACCACTTTTGGCACAAAATAACGCCGAAAAAACTTCATTTTCGGAAGAAAAAATTGCTGTCACGCCTCGCACTCGCAGCGTGAGAGCGCAAAAATCAGTCTCGGAAAATTCGCAAGAAAATTCTTCGGAAATCGCTGAAAATCAGTCTGAAAAAGTGCCAGAAATTTCCAATCCTGAAAAAGTGGTTTCGGAAGATGAAAATCTTGCCGAAAATCAATCGGAAATAACTGAAAATCAGCCGATTACAATCGACGAAGCGGAGCGTTTGATGGCTGAAAAACAGCAGCAATTGTTGGCCACTTTGGAGCAATCGAACATAGAAAAAGATGCCGAAACCGAAAAAACGATTGCCGAAACCAAGCGCGCAGCGAGTGTCGATTTGGGCGTGTTGGCGTCGCTTTCGCCAAATATCAGCAAGATTTTCTACAACTCTAGCACATCGCTGCCAGGCGGACACATTGCTTCGCGCGGCACAACCCACACCACGGCGCACCACGATTTGCCGTTTACCATTGGACTGTCGGTGGGCATTCCGCTCTACGAACGGCTCGACTTGCAGACAGGCTTGAACTACTCGTATGCGCACTCCGTTTTCAATAGTTCCGACAGAATGCGTGGCATCAACAACGAGCGCAACCAGCAACTGCACTATTTGGGCATTCCGCTGATGCTCTCGTACCGCATAGTCGACAAGCAGGTGGTGAAATTCTATGTTTCGCTGGGCGGTGCGTGTGAAAAAGCTCTTGTGGCCGACCAACGCGTGCAGCGCACCAATACCGATGGTGCACTTTTGGAGGATAAAACTTGGCACGAATATATTCAGGGCGTGCAGGGTTCGTTGCTGGCCAATGTGGGCGTGGCATTCTGTTTCTACAAAGGTATGTCGCTCTATTTCGAGCCGGGCTTTGCATGGTATATTCCAAGCACGCGCTATCAGCAACCTGCCAACTCGCGCACCGAGCATCCTTACAACCTCAGCCTCACCGCAGGCTTGCGTTTCAATGTGAAATAAAAAAAGGTGAGAGGTGAAAGGTTAGAGGTTATAGGTGAGAGTTTATAGGTGGTAGGGTGGAAGTCCATTGTCATAAAATTTGAAACTTTCCAGTTTGAAATCAACAAGTCTTGCTACTTGAATCTTGTTACTATTGTTTTTTTTTGTAATTTTGCCGCGCTTTTTTCAGCAATGAAAATTGTGGTTTTAAGGTCTAATTTCAAATCATTCAATCTATGAAATTCAACAAAATCTTCTTCTTGGCTTTGGCTGCGTTGTGTGCCATGCCAATGTTTGCCGACGAAACCGCCACCGAAGGC
>CAVHRT010000121.1:0-4736 GCA_963638355.1 Flexilinea sp.
CTCATAAAGTATGTGACAAAATATAACGATTCTCCTTATCGTTCGGAATTATTAGATTTGAGGACATGGCTCATGTTAAATAAACTCTTTGCTCCTAGAAATATGCTTTTAGTTTGCATGCAGAATACTTCTTTATATGGGGGGATGAAAGGATGAATAAAATATCCGGTTATCATAGCTGTTATTACCGATGCTATGGCAGCACCAAGCACCCCGCATCTTGGTAATAGGATAAGATTTAGCAAGACAGCAGATGCGCAACCTGCTAAATTACGTATAGCAATCCATTTTTGAGTACCTTCAGTTAAGATAACTGTGGCAGATACTTGGGCTAGAGCATATCCAATAGTTTTGAATACACATACTTGTAATAAGACAATAGCGGGTAGATATTGAGTCCCAAACATCCACTTAATCAGCCATGGAGCACATAGGCTGATGCAAATACAAATTATAATACTAAGCCACACTGTTATGTCCATGAAAGATTGTGCTTCTTTTTTGTATCGCGTTTCATCAAAATTATGCAATTGAACTAAAATCGGATTAAATGTTTGACAGAGCGTTGTTGGAATAAATATAACAACTCCAGCGATAGCCTCTGCTACTGAATAGTATCCCACTGCTTCTTTATCTATCATGTTGCCTATCATGACTTGGTCGATGCGTTGGTAGATGATGATGGCGGCACCGCTGAGAAGGAGCGGAAACGCTTCTTTTATAAGATACCTAGCAGTCTGCCGGTCGAAGGTCCAGAGACGGATGGAGGCTATCTTCTTGTTGTAGGATATGAGGTAGCCGCTGGCAATGAGGACTGTATCGAAAAGGGTGGCGGCAATGAACCATACAAGTGGGGCGTGCAAGAGCAAGAGGACAACCTTGATTGCAGCACCGATGATGGTACGGCTAATTTCGGTCTTGACGATATACTCGTTCCACACAATAGAGGTGAAGTAGTTGCGGATGACGCCGAAGGTCTGCATAATCATGCTGAGCGAGTAGAGCGTTATCATCCATTTGGTGAAGGTGTCCGCCTCGAATATCCATGCAGTGGCAATGACAAGCACCATGGTGATGGCGGCAAAGATGAGTTTGAGTGTGAAGGCCGTACCGAGGATGGTGTTGCATTCGGGCGATGGGATACGTTTCTCGTCACCTAGTCCTTCGCACTTGGCTTCCTCTCGTATCTCGATATTGTCTAACCCGAAGGAAGCAAAGACTTGGAATAGAGCCACGAAACTCGTTACATAACTCATCAGTCCGTACTGCTCCGGTCCGAGATAGCGCGCCACAAAGATACCGACCAACAGACTACCGAGCAAGGTGATGACTTTGCCGGTTACCGCCCACGCCAAGTTGCGGACTACCTTTTTCTTGGTGTCCGAGAGGTTGAGACGGTTGAGTATGCGGTCGATGAGAGACATTTTTAGTTTAGTGATTAGAGTTGAGTGTTTAGAGCAGTTAGTTTATTTATCTATTTCCCAGTGACCTTTTTTAGAGGAGCCTACCCAAACAATGCGATGGTGTTTGCGGAGTTCGGTTAGGTCTCGTTGTATAGTGATTTCATTTACTCCCATAATATCAGAAAGTTCCTGTTTGGTTAATCGCTCATTAAATATCATCATATCCAAAAGTCGTTGACGACGATATGCTTGGGACATTCTCCGTTTTTGGGGTACATTTAGGTTGCTTTTTGGTACATTTATCTTGTTTTGGGGTACATTCGTTCCGTTTTGGGGCTCATTTTGGGGTACATTTATCTCATTTTGGGGTACATTCGTTCCGTTTTGGAGTGCATTTATCTCGCTTTGGGGTTCATTTTGGGGTTCATCCTCCTCTATGTTGCGAACATAAGCAACCGTTGCGCGTGTTAAGTTCGAGTCAAAAAGAACTTCTTCGCCTGTCAGTTTCCGCCAACTAAGGACTTTGTTCATACCATAACCTGCATTCTCCGCTAACTTGGTATAGCGGAACCCTAACACTATCCATCCGCCCGAGGTATTAGCAAACGCACTGACTGTCTCCCAGATATTCTTTGGGAGTTCCGACTGGGCTTCTTTCACTTCGAAATTGTCCCATTCGATAGAGGTTAGATGTTTGAGCAATTCGTCTCGGGTCATGGTTCTTTTAGTCGCGGCGGAAGATGTCGCGCGTGTAGACTTTTGCTTGCACGTCGTCGAGGGCGGGGTCGTAGCGGTTGGCGATGATGGCCTGACTTTCGGTTTTGAAACGGTCAAGATTGTTCACCACCTCGCTGCCGAAAAATGTACTGCCATCGGTCAAGGTCGGCTCATAGATGATGACGCGCGCGCCCTTGGCCTTTATGCGCTTCATTATGCCCTGAATGCTCGACTGGCGGAAGTTATCGGAGTTCGACTTCATGGTCAGTCGATAGACGCCAATGGTGCAAGAATGCTCCTCGCTCGGGTCGTAATCGCCACGATTGTAGTAGTCGTAATAGCCCGCCTTGGCCAGTACTCGGTCGGCGATGAAATCTTTGCGCGTGCGATTGCTCTCCACTATGGCCTCAATCAAGTTTTCAGGCACATCTTGATAGTTGGCGAGCAACTGTTTCGTGTCCTTCGGCAAGCAATAACCGCCATAACCAAACGATGGATTGTTGTAGTGCATGCCGATGCGCGGATCGAGGCAGACGCCATTGATAATGTCCTGAGTACTAAGACCTTTCATCTCGGCATAGGTGTCCAATTCGTTGAAATAACTTACGCGCAAAGCCAGATAGGTGTTGGCGAAAAGTTTCACCGCCTCGGCCTCGGTAAAGCCCATGTAGAGCGTGTCTATATTCTCCTTGATTGCGCCCTCCTGCAGCAAATGAGCAAAAGTGTGCGCCGCCTCCACCAAACGCGCATCGTTCGGGTCGGTACCGACGATTATACGCGATGGATAGAGATTATCGTAAAGTGCCTTACTCTCGCGCAGGAATTCGGGCGAAAACAATATGTTGTTACTGCCCATTTTCCGCCTGATGCCCTCGGTGTAGCCCACTGGAATGGTCGATTTTATTACCATTATGGCATCGGGATTGACCTCCATCACAAGGCGAATGACATTTTCAACCGCCGAAGTATCGAAATAGTTTTTCTGACTGTCGTAGTTGGTTGGAGCGGCTATCACCACAAAATCAGCCTCGCCATAAGCCTTTCGTCCATCGAGCGTAGCAGTGAGATTGAGCGGTTTTTCGGCAAGATATCGCTCTATGTATTCGTCCTGAATTGGGGAAATATGGTTGTTTATTTTCTCCACCTTTTCGGGCAAAATATCCACTGCCAACACGCGATTGTGTTGCGCCAGCAGCGTAGCAATAGAGAGGCCTACATATCCAGTTCCAGCAACAGCAATAGTCATTTTTCCGTCAAATTAATGATTACAAACGAGCATCGACAAGGCTACGATCGACAAAACCTTTAACATCAAAAATTACAGCACCTTGCTCTTTATATTTTTTGAAATCGAAGTTTTTGAACTGATCGTGACAAACGCAAGCCACAATGGCCGAATAGTTTTTATCGAGATCGACGGCAGGAATCAACTCCTTACCATACTCGTGGCGCACCACTTCGGCATTTGCCCACGGATCGTAAATGTCGACACAGCAGCCAAAATCTTCCAATTCGTTGGCAATGTCAACCACCTTGGTATTGCGGCAATCAGGGCAATTTTCTTTGAAAGTAACACCCAAAATCAGCACATTCGAATGCAGAATTTTGTGATCTTTCTGAATCATCAGTTTCAAAGTCTTGTCGGCAATGAACTTGGCAATGCTGTTGTTCACGGCGCGACCGCTCAAAATCACTTTCGGATCGTAGCCGAGCGATTTAGCCTTGTGCGCCAGATAGTACGGATCGACGCTTATGCAGTGTCCGCCAACCAATCCAGGACGATATTTCAAGAAATTCCATTTGGTGCCAGCAGCGTCAATCACATCGTTGGTGTCGATGCCCACGCGATCGCAGATGAGCGCCAACTCGTTCATAAACGAGATGTTCACGTCGCGCTGACTATTCTCGACAGCTTTGGCGGCCTCAGCCACCTTCATGTTCGGTGCGCGGTGTGTCCCATTTTCCAAAATTGAATTGTAGAGCGCATCTACCACATCAGCTATCTCGGGCGTAGAGCCAGAGGTGATTTTCTTGATTTTTTTCAGCGTGTTCACCTTATCGCCAGGATTGATGCGCTCGGGCGAATAGCCGCAGAAAAAGTCTTTGTTGAACTTCAATCCGCTGAACCGTTCCAGCACAGGCACGCAATCCTCTTCGGTGCAACCAGGATAAACCGTCGATTCGTAGATTACAAGATCGCCTTTGTGAAGCGTCTTGCCGATGGTTTCGCTCGCCTTCAAAAGTGGCGTGAGGTCGGGATTGTTGAATTTATCGATGGGCGTTGGAACCGTTACGATGTAGACATTCGCCTCGTTGAGCGCCTCAGGATCTGATGTAAAGCTAAGACCAATTTTATGCGTCGATTCGTACAAGTCGCGCGCCTGTTTCATGCCAATAAGGTCGGCCTCAAGCGTGTGATCGCGACCGGCATTCAACTCATCGATTCGCGCTTTGTTCACATCAAAACCCAGAACGCGGTATTTTTTACCATATTCCACTGCAAGTGGCAATCCGACATAACCCAAGCCGACCACCGCAATTTTATACTTCTGCTCCATAGTATGTTGAATTTCAGATTTTTACTTCGTAAGATTTTTGCTTCGCTCGGCATAGCTC
>CAVHRT010000122.1:0-4704 GCA_963638355.1 Flexilinea sp.
GTTGTATAGTGTTTGCCATTGCGGCGGCCACCTATCTGCTGACGATTGAGCCGACGGCCAGTTTTTGGGACTGCGGCGAGTTTATTTCATCGGCGTTTAAGCTAGAAGTGGGTCACCCGCCAGGAGCACCATTCTTTATGATGACGGCGCGCATGTTCACGCTGTTGGCGTCCGACCCGACGCAGGTTGCCATCATGGTCAATTCCATGTCGGCACTGTTTAGCGCGCTCACCATCTTGTTCCTATTTTGGACCATCACGCACTTGGCACGCAAGGTGATTGTCGGCAAAAACGAAGCACTGACGCTCGGTCAGGGCATCATAGTGCTGGGCGCTGGCGCAGTTGGTGCATTGGCCTACACCTTCTCCGACACCTTCTGGTTCTCGGCCGTCGAAGGCGAAGTTTACGCCTATTCGTCGCTATTCACCGCAGTAGTTTTCTGGCTCATCTTGAAGTGGGAAGAGGGCGATGTTGCTTCGCCTGCAAACGACCGCTGGTTGGTGCTTATCGCCTACTTGATGGGCTTGAGCATTGGCGTGCACTTGCTTAACTTGCTGGCCATTCCTGCCATTGTGCTGGTCTACTATTTCCGCAAATACGAGCCAAATTGGAAAGGCGCGCTGATTGCTTTGGCGGCTTCGGTTGCCATTTTGGCGGCAGTGCTTTATGGTTTGATTCCGGGCTTTGTGAAAGTAGCAAGTCGTTTCGAACTGCTCTTCACCAACGGCTTCGGACTGCCATTCAACACAGGTTTGGTCGTCTACATCATCTTGTCGATAGCCACGCTGGTATGGGCCATTTGGGCTACGCAATACGGCAAAAGCGACATTCAAGCCAAAGTGGCGTTCCTCGTTTCGATGACACTGATTGGCATTCCATTCTTGGCAGGTTGGGCAATCGGATTCGTCATCATTGCCGCTGTGGCTGGGTTCCTTTTCTGGAAGAAAGATGTGAGCCGCCGCTGGCTGAACACCATTGTGCTTTGCGCCACGGTGATGCTGATTGGTTACGCCTCGTATGCCATGATTGTGATTCGTTCGATGGCAAACACGCCAATGGATCAGAATTCGCCAGAAGATGTGTTCTCGCTACAAGGCTACTTGAATCGTGAGCAATATGGCGACCGTCCGCTATTCTACGGCGCGGTCTACTCTGCCCCCGAAGTGCTGCGGCAGGAGGGCAATGTGTGCGTTCCCGTTGAGAAAGAGGGCGACCCAATCTGGATTTGCAAAGAGAAGACCTCGAAAGGCGAAAAAGATCGCTACGAGATTGCTGGCTACAAGCATGGCGGCTACGAGAAAGATTCGCGTTTCATGATGCTTTTCCCGCGCATGTACAGTACACAATCGTCGCACATCGATGCCTATAAATCGTGGGCTAACATCAAAGGCAAACGCATAAAAGTGGATCGTTGCGGCCGCACCGAGACTATTGTCTGCCCAACTTTTGGCGAAAACTTGCGATTCTTCTTCAGTTACCAAATGAATTTCATGTACTGGCGCTACTTTATGTGGAATTTCAGCGGTCGCCAAAACGACATTCAAGGTCATGGCGAATTGGATCACGGCAACTGGATTACGGGTTTCGATTTCATCGACAATGCCATGCTGTGCGATCAGTCGCAAATGCCTGATTCACTGAAAGATAACAAAGGTCACAACCGCTACTTTATGCTGCCGTTGCTACTCGGCATTTTGGGTATTGTTTGGCAATTGACCAAAGGCAAAAAAGGCAAACAGGGTTTCTGGGTCACCTTCACGCTCTTCTTCATGACGGGCATTGCCATTGTGATGTATCTAAACCAAACGCCTTATCAGCCGCGCGAACGCGACTATGCCTACGCGGGTTCGTTCTATGCCTTCTGTATTTGGATTGGTTTGGGCATAATCATGCTCTACGACGGGCTGAAACGCATCATGCCAGAATGGCTGTCGGCGACCATCGCTACCCTACTCGGGCTGTGCGTGCCTGCCTTGATGGCAGAGCAGAACTGGGACGATCACGACCGCAGCGGACGCTACACATGCCGCGATTTCGGAGCAAACTATCTGAATAGTTGCGCGCCAAACGGCATCTACTTCTGCAACGGCGACAACGACACCTTCCCCATTTGGTACAACATGGAGGTGGAAGGCACTCGCACTGATATGCGCGCTTGCAACCTGTCGTATCTCTCCACCGATTGGTACATCGACCAGATGAAACGCGGTGCGTACGAATCGGAGCCGCTGCCCATCACTTGGGATAGAAAAGACTATGTGAGCGGTCACCTCGACGTGGCGCGCGTGATGGACCACCCGCAATTTGGCGGGCGCATGCCGCTGTCGGTGGCACTCGATCTGCTGCGCCGCCCCGAACTCATCGACGATGGCGTTGGCACCATGCTGGCTAGCACGGTCACCGTTCCAGTCGACAAAAAACAGGTGCTTGCCACTGGCACAGTTGCCGAGAAAGATTCCGACAAGATAGTCGACGAACTAGAGATAAAACTGCCGCGCTACATCGAAAAAGCGAAAATAATGGTTTTGGAGATGATCAATTCCAACAATTGGGAACGACCGATCTACTTTGCCGCCACTGTAGGCGAACAGTTCTATCCTGATGTGAAAAAATATCTGCAACTCGAAGGACTTTGCTATCGTCTTGTGCCGATCGAGAACAAAGGCTCGCACAACCGCGTGAACACCGAAGCCATGTACGACAATTTGATGCACAAATTCAAATTTGGCGGTATCAATAATCCTGATGTCTACATCGACGAAAACATAATGCGCATGTGCCGCACGCACCGCATGATGTTCGCCTATTTGGCTGATGCACTCATCGAGGAAGGCAAAACCGACAGTGCGCTGCAAGTACTCGATTATGCCGAAGAGATGATTCCAAACGCCACCGTGCCTTACGATTACATCTCGGCCATGATGGCAGCCGACTATTATCAACTCGGTCAGCCCGAAAAAGGCGACCAGATAATGCAGACGCTGCTTGTGGGCATCTATCAGAATTTGGCATGGGCGTCGTCGTTGCCTGCGAAGGACAGCGAGCGACTCTCGTACGAGCAGCAGATACGGCAAAATATTGGCATTTTGCAAAACATCTACTTCACCTGCTCCGACTTCAACCGTCCAATGGCCAACGACATTCGACCAGAGTTCGAGAAATACTACTCGAAACTGCACTAAAACGATAAAAAAACGACTTCTTCATCTTTTGGGGTGAGGGAGTTGTTTTTTTGACTAAGACCATTGACTGAATACAAATCATCGAATCATCGAATCATTGAATCATTGAATGATTACATTCGACAACAGGCAGCGAAACAATTAAAAAGATAGGAACTTTCCGAGCTTCCCCCTTTGGGGGATTGAGGGGGTCTTGAAATTTGGAATCTACTAGATGTTCATAGAACAACCACTTTGCATAATGCGCTGGCTGTGGCACGGTTTGTGGCGGCGGCGCGAGGCGGGCAAACGCCAGATTTTTCTCACTTTTGATGATGGTCCGTGCCCCGATACCACACCGCAGCTGCTCGACATTCTCGACCGCAACGGCGTGAAAGCCACATTTTTTTGTGTGGGCGATAATGTGCGCAAATATCCCGAACTTTTCGCCGAAATTCAACACCGCGGGCACCATGTTGGCAACCACACCATGCACCATTTGAGAGGTTTTCGCACGCCTTGCCAAACCTACCTCGACGATGTAGCAGAGGCCGATCGCTACATTGGCAGCACGCTGCTCCGTCCACCATATGGGCGCATCAGATGGTCGCAACTGCGTGCGCTGCGTAAGCGCTACACTGTGGTCTTTTGGGACGTCATCACACGCGACTACAACCGCGACCTGACACCCGAATTTGTAGCGGGCATTGTGCGCCGTTACGCTCGCAACGGTTCCATCATCGTCTTCCACGACTCAAAAAAAGCCGCGAAAAACATGCTCGCCGCCATTCAGCCCTCCATCGATTTTTTAAAGAGCGAAGGCTACGATTTTTCGCTGCTGTAGGTGGATTTGAGCATAATCACTCGAGGGAGATTTTTCAGCGCATAGTTTTCGTCGACAACTGCAGCGTTCGAAAATAGCGTTCCGTGTGCATTTTCCATGCCATATTGGTCATGAACATGCCCGAAATGCGCTTTAGGCTTGATGCGTTGCACGGCTTGCAGCACAAGCGGACTGCCATAATACGTTTTTCCACTCAAATCCAAAATGCCATGCGGAGGCTGATGCGTGAGCAGTACCTCGATATCGTCGGGAACATCATCAAGCATCGCTACATATTTTTCCGAAACGACATCGCCCATAAACATCGGCACGCCAAAGAAGCGCACGCCATCGATCGTTATGCCCGAGCCGCATAGATAATGGCAGTTTTTCGGAAGACCTTCGATTTTTTCACCCCACAAACAGTCGTCGTGATTGCCAGCGATGAAAACCTTGTGCCGATAGGGCAAATGGCAGAACCAATCGACAAAATCGCGCACCTCGCTCGCCGCACCCGCAAAGGTGAAATCGCCCGTATGCACAATCACATCAGCCTCGGGCAGCGCACCAAGTTGCCGATGCAGTCCATGCGTGTCGGATAGATGAAGAATGGTCATGTTTTAAGCGTGTAATCAGACGATTTTCGATTCTTTTTCAAATTAGTTTCAAATACGCTGCAAAATTAGCACGCTAGACTGCCAAAATGTGGCAGTGATGATC
>CAVHRT010000123.1:0-4676 GCA_963638355.1 Flexilinea sp.
GCAGCGGAAAAATGGTGAGCATGGAACGAAAAAATCGTGTGATAATAATCGGCGCGGGACTGGGCGGTTTGGAGTGCGGCTACATCTTGGCAAAAAATGGCTGCGATGTTACGGTGCTCGAACACGATGCACACATCGGCGGCTGTCTGCAGACCTTCAAGCGCGGTAAAGCCTTGTTCGACACGGGGTTCCACTATGTTGGCGGTCTCGACGAAGGGCAGTCGCTGCACGGACTTTTTCGCTATTTCGGCTTGCTCGACCTGCCGTGGCAGCGCATGGATGCCGACTGCTTCGATGAAGTGATGATTGGCGAAAAATCCTATCCTTTTGCCAACGGACATCAGAATTTTGTGGCGCGATTGGCTGAATTTTTCCCAAAAGAGAAGGCAAATCTGACGAAATATGCCGAATTTCTGCGCCAAGTGGGCGAACATCTGCCCGATAGCTTCAGTGCGGGCGATGCAGCGTTGCAATCGACTTCGCTCTTCGCAAAATCGGCTTACCAATTTCTGAACGACACCATCGGCGATCCGCTGCTACGCAAAGTTCTGTCGGGCACGTCGCTCAAAATGGAACTCTGTGCCGAGACGTTGCCGCTCTATGTCTTTGCACAAATCAATAATTCGTTCATTCAGAGTGCGTGGCGGCTGCGCGGTGGCGGCTCGCTCATTGCCGACCGTTTGGCCGAGAGCATTCGCGCGTTTGGCGGCACGGTGCGCACCAATTCCACCGTCACAAAAATTGTGTGCGATGAGAGCGGAAAAATTTCGAAAGTGATGGTGAATGGCGGCGAGAGCGTCGCTGCCGATTGGGTGATTTCGAGCGCGCATCCAGCCGTTACCATTGGTTTGTTCGACGAAGATGCGCCATTGCGCCATGTCTATCGCCGCAGAATCAGCAATCTGCACAATTCGTTTGGCATGTTCACGGCTAATATCCGCCTGAAACCCAACGAATTACCATATCTCAATCGTAACATTTTTGTTCATCGACCCGATGCCGACCTTTGGCATGTCGATACGCAGCGCACCGATAGTGTTTTGGTGAACTATGGTGTGCCAGAAGATGGCTCGGACTATGCTGCCACCATTGATTTGCTCACGCCAATGCGCTGGAACGATGTGGCGCGCTGGGCTGAGTGTGCGCGCGGTCATCGTGGCGAATCGTACGTCGATTTCAAAAACCGAAAAGTGGAGGAGTGTTTGCAGTTGGTCGAGAAGCGATTGCCGCAGTTGCGCACGGCTGTGGAGCGCGTTTTTACAAGCACACCGCTGTCGTATCGCGCCTACACGCTCACGAGCGAGGGCTCGGCTTATGGCATCAGCAAAGATTACAACAATCCGCTAGGCACTGTGCTTGCGCCGCGCACGCCTGTCGAAAATCTGCTTCTCACGGGTCAAAGTCTGAATCTGCACGGTGTTCTTGGCGTGTCGATGACCTCCGTTTTCACTTGTGCCGAAATCCTCGGCATGGATTTTCTTTCGGAACAACTCGATGTGAAACATTGGCGTGATTGAATCGCCCCAATGCACTTTGTATCGAAATCGTTGCATGGTATTCAACAAAAAATTGTATCTTTGCAGCGATTTTTTGGCACGAATTGGCTATTTCTTCGGAAATCGCTTGTGCGTAAAACTCTGAAAATGAGCGAAATAAACGAAAATCAGACATCGAAAAACACTTCAAGTCCAAAGGCTGGATTTGGTTATAGAGCATACAAAAGTTATGTGCGTTGGATGCAGAATCATCTGCTCTACCGCCGCGTTCACTATCTGAACATGGATCGCCTGCCGCAAGCTGGCACACCATGTATAATAGTGTCGAACCACCAAAACTGCGCCAACGATCCGCTTGGCATTCTGCTCGGTCTCGAAAATGAATATCGTCCGTATGTGATAGCGCGCGCCGATGCTTTCGGCATTCACCCGCTTGTTGCAAAATTTTTCTACTGGATTGGCATGTTGCCCGCTTTCCGCATGGATTGGGAGGGCGCTGATGCGGTGAAAAAGAACGACGAGATTTTTCGCATTTCGGGCGGCAAACTGCTCGAAGGCAATCGTCTGATAATGTTCCCCGAGGGCGGTCATCAGGACAAACATTTCCTTGGCGAATTCAAATATGGCTACACGCGGTTGGCGTTTCTGACTGCTGAGATGGGCAATTTTGAACGCGATGTGGTCATCTTGCCCGTGGCGCATCACTATTCGCGCTACTTTGGCATGCAGGCCGATTTCATGGTCACCGTGGGTGAACCGATTTCGCTTGCACCGTATTACGAACTTTACAAAACCAAGCCGCGCACCGCTCAGCGCGAGGTGAACAAACTCGTTCGGCAGCAAATAGAGCAGATGATGCTCGATGTGCGCGACACCGAAAACTACGAAGCCATCGATTTCATTCGCGAGACTTGGGGCATGCGTTTTGCCGAGAAGAATGGCAAAAATCCTGATATTCTGCCCGAAAAATTGGTCAGCGACAAACAGTTGGTGGCGCATTTGGCACAATGTCAAGCCGAAAATCCTGACGAGATAAAAGCCATTTACAACGATGCTTTGGCTTTGAAACAGGGCGAAAATGCGCTGCATATTTGTGATAGTTTGTTCGATCATTGCCCGAGCGTGCTGAAGATTACGCTCGCTGTTTTGGCACAAATTTTGCTGTTACCGCTGTGGATTGTGGCACTTTTCCCCAATGCAATAGCCTACAATTTGCCGAAATTGCTGCTGAAGCAGGACAAAATGTTCACAAATACGCTCATTTTCATACTCGATGTGGTGGTGCTATTGCCGTTGTTTGCCGTAGCCACGCTGCTTGTCATGGGCTTGGCGTGGGGACTTTGGTGGCAAGCCGCCGTGTGGATTTTGCTTTGGCCAGCGCTGGCACTTTTCGCTTGGTACGACTACAAATGGATGCAACGCACTTGTCAAGCGATAAAATTCTGCTGTAATAAACTGAAAATCAAGCAGTTGCGCGATATTCGTGAACGGATGCACGCAAAACTGAACACCCTATTTAATATCTAATCGGAAGGAGAAACATTATGAAAAAAGTTGCAATTTTAGCCGTAATGGCATTGATGTCGGTAGTCGCATTTGGCAAAACTCTGCCCGAAAAAGCCCAGAAATTCCTCGAAGTGGCTTTCCCAGAGCGCACAATATTGATGCTCGATGCCAAGATTGATTGCGAAGTAACGCTCGACGACTTCACCGAAATCGATTTCGATATGTACGGTCAATGGAAAGAAATTGATGCCAAAGGTCATGGCGATATTCCAGAAACTGCCATTCCTGCGCAAATTCGCGAGGCGGTAAACAAAAATTTTGAAGGAAAGAAAATTGTGAAAATGGAGCGCAGTTTCGGTGGTAACATCGAAGTGGAGCTCATCAATGGCGTTGAAATAGAATTCGACCGCAATTTCATGATCGTGAATATTGATCGTTGAATTTTAACCATCAATCTGAAATTTGAATTTTTGCGACAAGCGAGAGCAGAGCAAAACTCGTTTGAGCTATGCCGAGCGGAGCAAAAATCAAATGAAATTTGGAATTTGAAATCTTACTATATGAAGAGAGTTGTTATTACTGGAATGGGCATTTATTCGTGCCTTGGCTCGAGCCTCGACGAAGTGCGTGATGCACTTTACAACGGCAAATCGGGCATTGTGTTCGATCAGGAACGCAAGGACATGGGTTTTCGTTCGGCATTGACTGCCAAACTTGTGGTGCCCGATTTGAAAAAAGAGTTGAGCCGCTCGCAGCGCGTCTACATGCCCGAGCAGGCCAAGTATGCCTATTGTGCCACGGTCGAGGCACTGCGCAATGCGCGAATCGATCAAGATTATCTGAACACTCACGAGGTGGGTTTGATGTATGGTGGCGATAGTTCGGCCGATCCAACGGTGCGCGCCGTCGATACCATGCGCGAAAAACACGACACCACGCTGTGCGGCTCGGGAGCCATCTTCCAATCGATGAACTCTACCGTGACGATGAACCTCGGCTGCATTTTCAAACTGAAAGGCATAAACATGACCGTTTCGGCGGCTTGTGCTAGCGGCTCGCACGCCATCGGCTTGGGCGCATTGCTCATTCAAAATGGCTTGCAAGACATGGTCGTTTGCGGTGGCGCGCAAGAGGTTAATCCCTTCTCCGTTGGCTCGTTCGATGGCATTTCGGCATTCTCCATTCGCGAAGATGAGCCTGAAAAAGCCAGTCGTCCGTTCGACCGCGACCGCGATGGCTTGGTTCCTGGCGGCGGTGCTGCTACGGTCATCATCGAAGAGTACGAACACGCTGTGAAACGCGGTGCTCCGATTTTGGCTGAGATTCTTGGCTACGGATTTTCGGCAAATGGCGATCATATCTCGTCGCCAAATGTTGAAGGGCCAAGCCGCTCGCTGCAGATGGCGCTGAAACGCGCTGGCGTCGGCATAAAAGAGATTGGCTACATCAACGCACACGCCACATCGACTCATGTGGGCGACACCAACGAAGCCAAAGCCATCTACAATGTTTTTGGCGATCAACGCGTGGAAGTTACCAGCACAAAATCGCAGACTGGACACGAAATGTGGATGGCTGGCGCAAGCGAAATCATCTACTCGATGCTGATGATGAAAAACGATTTTATCGCAGCCAACCTCAACTTCGAGAATCCTGATGAGGACAGTGCAAAAC
>CAVHRT010000124.1:0-4639 GCA_963638355.1 Flexilinea sp.
CAGAGCACGTGATTTGTAATCTCGGGGTCGTTGGTTCGAATCCGACAAGAGGCTCACAAAAGTTCGATCTTTGATGAAAAATGGGTAGTTTCCAGAGTGGCCAAATGGGGCAGACTGTAAATCTGCTGCGTCTCGCTTCGGTGGTTCGAATCCATCACTACCCACAATTTTTTGCGGAAATAGCTCAGTCGATAGAGCACTAGCCTTCCAAGCTGGGGGTCGCGGGTTTGAGTCCCGTTTTCCGCTCACAAAAAAACTTTTGCTGTTGTAGCTCAGTGGTAGAGCACTTCCTTGGTAAGGAAGAGGTCACGAGTTCAATCCTCGTCAACAGCTCTTTTTTATAGGACATTAATTAACATTTTAACATTTTTGAGTTATGGCAAAAGAAAAATTTGAACGTACCAAACCTCACGTAAACATTGGTACAATCGGTCACGTCGACCACGGTAAAACGACTCTGACTGCCGCTATCTCGAAAGTGCTCCACGAGCGCGGTTTCGGTAGCGAAGAGGTTAAATCGTTCGACCAAATCGACAACGCTCCCGAAGAGAAAGAGCGCGGTATCACCATCAACACCGCACACATCGAGTATGAAACTGCAAACCGTCACTACGCTCACGTTGACTGCCCAGGCCACGCTGACTATGTTAAAAACATGGTAACTGGTGCTGCTCAGATGGACGGCGCTATCATCGTAGTTGCTGCAACCGACGGTCCAATGCCTCAAACGCGCGAACATATTCTGTTGGCTCGTCAGGTGAACGTTCCTCGCTTGGTTGTGTTCATGAACAAATGCGATATGGTTGACGACCCAGAAATGCTCGACCTCGTTGAGATGGAAATGCGCGAACTCCTTTCGTTCTACGAATTCGATGGCGACAACACTCCTATCATCCGCGGCTCAGCTCTTGGCGCACTGAATGGCGTTAAAGAATGGGAAGACAAAGTAATGGAACTGATGGACGCTGTCGACAACTGGATTCAACTCCCTGTCCGCGACGTTGATAAACCATTCCTGATGCCTGTCGAAGACGTATTCTCGATCACTGGTCGTGGCACTGTTGCTACTGGTCGTATCGAAACTGGTGTTGTTAAAGTAGGTGACGAAGTACAAATCATCGGTCTTGGTGCCGACGGCAAAAAATCGGTTGTTACTGGCGTCGAGATGTTCCGCAAACTGTTGGACGAAGGCGAAGCTGGCGATAACGTAGGTCTGTTGCTCCGTGGTATCGACAAAGACGAGGTTAAACGTGGTATGGTTATCACACACCCGGGTACTGTTAAACCTCACTCTGAGTTCAAAGCTTCGGTTTATATCCTGAAGAAAGAGGAAGGTGGTCGTCACACCCCATTCCACAACCACTATCGTCCACAATTCTACATCCGCACGCTCGATGTAACTGGCGAAATCACTCTTCCAGAAGGAACTGAGATGGTAATGCCGGGCGATAACTTGGAAATCTCGGTTAAACTGATCTACCCAGTTGCTTGCTCTGAAGGTCTTCGCTTCGCTATCCGTGAAGGTGGCCGCACAGTAGGTTCGGGTCAAATCACGAAACTGCTCGACTAATCCAAAGAAGTCGTAACCAAAAAAAGCGGGGTAGGCTAGTTCTGCTCCGCTATATACGGAAGTAGCTCAGTTGGTAGAGCACTGGTCTCCAAAACCAGGTGTCGGGAGTTCGAGCCTCTCCTTCCGTGCAAAATCTATTTGCAATATGAAACTCATCAATTATTTCAAAGAGTCCTATCAGGAACTTGTCCACAAGACCTCGTGGCCTACGCGGCAAGAACTGACCAACAGTGCAGTAGTTGTTTTAATTGCTTCCCTAGTTATTGCACTAGTAGTTTGGTTTATGGACTTTTGCTTTGAGAACCTCATGACTTTCATTTACACCAAAGTACTCTAATTTTTTAGGAGGATTTTAGCGATGGCAGAGTCGGAGGATTTCAAGTGGTATGTGCTTACGGCCATCAGTGGCAAAGAGAACAAAGTGAAGGAATATGCTGAAGCAGAATGCCGCACTTCGGACTTGGGTCTCACTGTGAAACAGGTTTTGATACCTATGGAGAAGTACTACCAAGTGATCAAAGGAAAGAGAGTTACCAAAGAACGCAACTATTTACCTGGCTATGTCTTGGTCGAAGCCAAAATGACGCGCGAAACGATGGGACGCTTGCGTAACATTCCGAACGTGCTTGGATTTTTGGGCGAGACTCGTGGCGGTAAACCCTTAGCAATGCGCTCAGCGGAGGTATCGAAAATTCTCGGTGCACTCGACGAGCAGCAGAGCGAAGGCGAAGAAGCCGTAGTCGTGCCTTACAGCGTTGGCGAAAACGTGAAGGTGAATGCTGGTCCGTTCGCTGGTTTCTCGGGTGTCATCGAAGAGGTGAACAACGAGAGAAAGAAGCTCAAAGTGATGGTAACAATTTTCGGGCGCAAAACGCCGCTCGAACTTGGTTTCATGCAAGTGGAGAAGGAGTAACAAGCGAGGTTACGCGCGCAAGGTTGCTCAAAATTCATTAACAACAAAATCTTAAAATTATGGCTAAAGAAGTTGCTGGACTTATCAAATTGCAAATCAAAGGTGGTGCGGCTAACCCGTCGCCTCCGGTTGGTCCTGCGTTGGGCTCGAAGGGCATCAACATTATGGATTTTTGCAAGCAATTCAATGCCAGAACCCAAGACAAAGCGGGTAAAATCCTGCCTGTTGTTATCACGTATTATGCAGACAAGTCGTTTACATTTGTCGTTAAAACGCCTCCAGTAGCCATTCAACTGCTCGAAGCGTCGAAGGTAAAGGGTGGATCGGCTGAACCGAACCGCAAAAAAGTGGCTGAAATCACTTGGGATCAGGTGAAAGCCATTGCCGAAGACAAAATGCCAGACTTGAACTGTTTCACAGTAGCATCGGCCATGCGTATGGTGGCTGGCACTGCTCGTAGCATGGGTATTGCCGTAAAAGGCGAATTTCCCGCAAATGTTTAACATTAAAACTTCAATTGAGAAATGAGTAAACTTACAAAAAGTCAAAAGTTGGCTGCAGAGAAGATTGAAGCAGGGAAAGCGTATACTCTCGACGAAGCGGCAAAATTGGTGAAAGAGATTACTACCACCAAATTTGATGCCTCTGTGGATATTGACGTGCGTTTGGGCGTTGACCCACGCAAAGCGAATCAGATGGTTCGTGGCGTAGTGTCGCTGCCTAACGGAACAGGTAAACAAGTAAGGGTTCTTGCGTTGTGCACCCCCGACAAAGAGGCCGAGGCGAAAGCTGCAGGTGCTGACTATGTCGGACTCGATGAATACATCGAAAAGATTAAAGGTGGCTGGACCGATATCGATGTCATCATTACGATGCCTTCGGTGATGGGCAAAATTGGCGCACTGGGTCGTGTACTCGGTCCGCGTGGTTTGATGCCTAACCCAAAGAGTGGCACCGTTACGATGGAGATTGGCAAAGCCGTTGCCGAGGTGAAACAAGGTAAAATCGACTTCAAAGTCGACAAAGCCGGTATCATTCACACCTCGATAGGCAAAGCTTCGTTTACAGCTGAGAAGATTGTTGAAAATGCTCGTGCGTTCATCAACACCATCATCAAGCTGAAACCATCGTCGGCCAAAGGCACTTATGTGAAGAGCATTTATCTTTCGAGCACTATGAGTCGCGGAATCAAAATCGATACCAAAACTATCGACGAAAAGTAAACAAGGAGACTAAAGTATGAAAAAGGAAGATAAAGCGATAATCATCGAGCAACTTAGCGAAACTCTGAAGTCGTACAGTCATTTTTACATGACTGAGGCTCAAGGTTTGAATGCCGAGCAGGTGAGCAATCTCCGTCGCCTTTGCAACAAGCAAGAGGTGAAGATGGTGGTTGTGAAAAACACCTTGTTCAGAAAGGCTTTGGAGGCCAACGGTATCGACACCGCTCCTCTGGCTTCTGCATTCAAAGAGAACACGGCTGTGCTTTTCTCGAACACTGGTAATGCGCCTGCTAAACTCATCAAAGAGTTCAGCAAAACGGCTGCAAAACCTGTTCTGAAGGCTGCATACGTGGAAGAGAGTTACTACGTAGGTGCTGATCAACTTGATACTCTTGTTGCTATCAAGAGCAAGAACGAACTTATTGCCGACGTTATTGCACTGTTGCAATCGCCAGCGAAGAACGTTCTGTCCGCCCTCCAATCTGGAGGCTCTACGATTCATGGCGTGCTTAAAACACTCTCTGAACGTTAATTATCAACAAAAACAAAATTACAAACAAATTAAAAAATTATTACAATGGCAGATTTGAAAGCTTTTGCAGAACAATTGGTTAACCTTACAGTAAAAGAAGTAAATGAGTTGGCCGAAATTTTGAAAAACGAATACGGTATTGAACCCGCTGCAGCCGCTGTTGCTGTTGCTGCTGGTCCTGCTGCTGGTGCTCCTGCTGCAGAGGAGAAAACATCGTTTGATGTTGTCCTGAAATCGGCTGGTGCAAACAAACTGCAAATCGTTAAGCTTGTGAAAGAGCTGACTGGTCTGGGTTTGAAAGAGGCTAAAGATATCGTAGACGCTGCTCCTGCTGCTATCAAAGAAGGCGTTGCTAAAGAAGAGGCAGAATCTTTGAAAAAGCAATTGACCGAAGCAGGTGC
>CAVHRT010000125.1:0-4576 GCA_963638355.1 Flexilinea sp.
ATAGGGTGTAACAGCCGACAAATTGAAATCGTTGCATGCTGTTGATAACTTTTTGAAAATGCGTTGTTGGTGCATTTTTAGGCAGTTTTTGTGCAATTTCATCGAAAAATGCGTTTGAGTGTATCGAGAAAAAGTGTAATTTTGCCGCCAATTTCAATTGATAATTGACAATTGATAATTGATAATTCACGGAGTAGAACGACGCCGGACAGCGCAAATTCTTGAAAATCCTTTGATTTTTTCGGGCGGTGAGCCTGTCGAACCGCGTCTATGTTCTATATTCTCACGATCTAAAAAAATCAAGAAATATGAAACCAACACTTTTAGTTTTAGCCGCAGGCATGGGAAGCCGCTACGGCAGCCTGAAACAACTCGATGGCATCGGACCAAATGGCGAGACCATTATGGACTATTCCATCTACGACGCTCTGCGCGCAGGTTTTGGTAAAGTGGTGTTTGTAATACGCCACAGTTTCGAAGATGAATTTCGCAATCAAATTGTGAGCAAATACGAAAATCACATTCCAGTGGAGGTGGTTTTCCAAGATGTAACAAGCGTTCCAGCGGGCATTCCATACGACAAAGAGCGTGTGAAACCGTGGGGTACAAATCACGCCGTGCAGATGGCAAAAAATGTGATAAACGAGCCGTTTGCTGTGATCAATTCCGACGATTTCTACGGTCGCGAATCGTATGCGCTGCTGGCCGATTTTCTGCAACGCGTCGAAGGGCAGAAGGGCAAATACTGCATGATTGGCTACCACATCGAAAACACGCTTTCGGAGAGTGGTTCGGTGAACCGCGGCATCTGCCAAGTGGACGAACACAATCTGCTGACCAACGTGGTGGAACGCATCAACATCGAAAGCCGCGGCGGCGTGGTGCAATTCCCAACAGCCGATGGTCAATACGAAAACATCGAGGCAGGCGCGCTGGTTTCGATGAATATGTGGGGCTTCACGCCAGATTATTTCGACCACTCGGAGCGTATGTTTGTCGATTTCCTGAAAAAGCACGGCATGGAGCCAAAATCGGAAATCTACATTCCAACGGTTGTAAATCAATTGATTGTTGAGGGCAAAGCGCAATGCGAAGTCATCGACACGCCATCGAAATGGTTTGGCGTAACCTACGCCGAAGATCGTCCGCAAGTGGTTTTGTCAGTTAATAAACTAGTCCGCGAGGGCATTTATCCGCAGAAATTATGGAAATAACAAAGACTATAAAAAAGGTTCTTGGTTTTTCGGGCGATAAAATTCTTGTGACGGGCGGCATGGGCTACATCGGCTCACACACCGTGGTGGCGCTGATGAACGCAGGCTACGAGGTTTATGTGGTCGATAACCTGTCGAACTCGAACATCAATGTGCTGAACGGCATCGAAAAAATCACTGGCAAACGTCCCGTGTTCGAAAACATCGACTGCACCGACTATGTGGCGATGGACAAATTTTTTACGAAATACGAGGGAATAAAAGCCATCATTCATTTTGCTGCGAGCAAAGCCGTTGGCGAATCGGTGGCAGTGCCGCTGAAATATTACCGCAACAATGTGGTGAGCCTCGTCAATCTGCTCGAACTAATGCCAATCCACAAGGTGGAAGGCATCGTCTTTTCGTCATCTTGCACGGTCTACGGTCAGCCCGACATTCTGCCAGTTGACGAAACTGCGCCAATCAAAAAAGCACTTTCGCCATATGGCAACACCAAACAGATTTGCGAACGCATCATTTTCGATACGGTTCATGCCAACAATTCGTTGAAAAGCATCATTTTGCGCTATTTCAACCCGATTGGCGCGCATCCATCGGCCTACATTGGTGAACTGCCCAACGGCAAACCGAACAATCTGGTGCCATTTGTGGTGCAAACGGCAGCGGGATTGTACAAGAAAATTAGCATTTTTGGCAACGACTACAACACGCCCGATGGCACCTGCATTCGCGACTACATTAATGTGATGGATTTGGCGGAGGCGCACGTGTCGGCCGTTGAGCGTCTGCTCGACAAAGAGTTGACTGAGCCAGAAGTGTTCAACCTTGGTACAGGCAAAGGACTTTCGGTGATGGAACTGATTACCCGTTTCGAGGCGGTGAATGGCGTGAAGGTGCCCTACGAGATTGTTGGTCGCCGCGAAGGCGATATAGAGCAGGTTTGGGCAAATCCAACATTGGCGCAAAAAGTGCTGAAATGGAAAGCCAAAACTTCGGTCGACGACACGCTGCGCTCGGCTTGGCTCTGGCAACTGCGCTGCATGGGGAAACTCGATGAAAATTAAGAATTTTGAATTAAGAATTAAGAATTACGGTAACCATAGCTAACTGTAAAAATTTTAGATTCCGTTGTTCGATAAGCTTACTGACGTAATTTGAAATTTGAAATTTGAAATCTGAAATAACGAAAAAAAGAGGTTCGAAATGCTTTCGAGCCTCTTTTTTTGTTACAATTTGAAACTTTTTCGCTAAAAATTTGTCGATCTGAAACTTTTTTTATAATTTTGCAGCGGATTTGCTGCTCGCGTGGCAAGTCAACCATCTAAAACACACTATTTTATGTCACATTCAATAGACAAACTTGACCTGAAAATTCTTCAAATGATTTCGCAAAATGCGCGCACACCTTTCCTCGAAGTGGCTCGCGAATGCAACGTTTCTGGCGCCGCTATTCATCAGCGCGTGCAGAAAATGATGGACAATGGCGTAATCAAAGGCTCCGAATTCATTATCGATGTCAGTAGAATTGGCTACCAAACTTGCGCTTTTGTGGGCGTAACCATTCAAAACCTGACGCACTACAACGATGTGGTGGAGGCGCTGCAACAAATCCCCGAGATTGTCGAATGCCACTCAATTACAGGTCGTTACACGCTGCTGCTCAAAATCTATGCGCGTGACAATCATCATCTGATGTCGATTATTATGGACAAAATTGGCGTGCTGCCAGGCGTTACCAACACCGAAACCTGCTTCATTTCGCTCGATGAAGTGTTCGTGCGCCAAGTGGCGTCTTTCAAGTAAGTTTATAAATTGATGAGTTGATAAGTTGATGAGTTTAACGCTTTGTCTGAGTCCGTGGGATAAAATCATATTTTTCATTATGAAAATTTGAAAATTTGAAGATTGCTCGCTGTCCTACTTTGGTGCGAAATTTATCAATTATCAATTGAATCACTCTTATCCTAATTGCTAACATTTTACTAAAAATTCCTAATTCCTAACTCCTAATTCCTAACTAAACTATGAACTACGATGATGCACTCTCGGAAGAAGATCGCGAGATGATAAAACAGTACGAAATGGCTGTGGCGCAAGGTCGCAGCGACTATTTCGATGTCGATGATATGGAAGTGATCATCGAGCATTATTTGTTTGATGAAAAAGGGGAAAACCTGCAAAAAGCCGAGCAGGCACTGGAATATGCCTTCAAACTGCACCCCGGCGATTCCAATCTGTACTGCCAGCAAGCCGCCATCTATCTTGCTCAAAATAAGCCGAAAAAGGCACTGGAACTGCTCGATCGCTATCGCGACCACGACGATAATGTGCATACTTTCAATCATGCTGAGGCACTCTGTCGGGTTAGGCGACGCGACGAAGGCGTAGCGGAGTTTAAACAACTTGTTGAGAGTGAGGCCGCCGACGATGACTACAATGTTATAGCGCTTTGTAACGACATTATACGCGCTCTCACCGACTCTATTGAACTTGAAGACGGAGAAGATGCGCCCTCAAAAAAAGCTTTTAAAGATACGCTCTATTTCTACGATAAAATTTTGGCGCTCGATCCAAACAACATCGATACGTTGAACGCTAAAGCTGAAACGCTCGATATTATAGGACAAAGAGACGAGGCGATCGCACTTTGCAATCGCTCGATTGACCTCAATCCCTACAATTTGGACACGTGGCATCAACTTAGCACCATTCACTTCTGTGCCCATCAATATGCCGAGGTGCTGAACGACTGCAACTACGCACTTGCCATTGATCCTAACGATCAGCAAGCACTCGGTGATAAAGCCGACTGCGAATACAATCTGCAAGACTTTGAAAATTGCATCGCGACGCTGAAAAAGTATTTAAAACTCGATAAGGACGATGAACGCATGTGGTATCTCATGGCCAAATGCTACGAGCAGCAACAAGATCCAGAAAATACCCGCAAAGCCTACAAAAAAGTGGTTGCCATCGATCCAGAAGACGATTCTGCGTGGTATGGAATTGCCGAAGCTTCGCTCTGTTTGCACGACACGAAAGAGATGAAACGCAGCATAAAAAAAGCGTTGGCACTAAGGCCCGAAGATCCATCGTATTTGCTCATGTGGGCGAATGTTTTGTACGATGAGAAAAAAATCGAAGAGTGTGAAGCAATGCTGCAACACATTTTGAAAGATCTGAATCCAGATTTTGCAGCAGCATGGAAATTGTATGGCGATTTGGCTCTCGATTGCAATGACTGCATCAAGGCACAAAGTTACTACGAAAAAGCCATCGAGTTGTGCAAAGAGCAGGAGATTGACATTTTCGACATCTACTTTTTTGCCTGTATTGCCGCTTATGCAAACAAAGATTACGAA
>CAVHRT010000126.1:0-4576 GCA_963638355.1 Flexilinea sp.
CTGATTAACAGTCAGGTGCTCTAACCAACTGAGCTAATGAAGCAGTGCTTAAATCGCTTCCGATTTGCGGTGCAAAGTTACGCTATTTTTTCTGATGCAACAAAATTTTTGGCACTTTTTTTTTAGAAAATCGTAATTGCCTGATTATCTGTTAGTTCACTGGCGGTAAAAAGGCATCTTCAATGTGTTCTATGGCATAATCCATGCCGTGTGGCACCACTCCAACCACATCGAAACGCACTTCCATGTCGAGATTGTGCGCCAAAATGTAGTCGTGCGCCGCCTGAACAGTGCGCCGAATTTTGGCTGGCGTAATGGCATCTTTGGGATGCTCGAAAAACTCGGTGGAGCGCGATTTTACCTCGACCACCACCAGCATGCCATCTTTTTCGGCAACAATGTCGAGCTCGTTTTTGCCGCTGCGCCAATTGCAGTCGAGTAGCGTGTAGCCCTTGTCGCGCAAATAGGCCTGAGCGCGCAATTCGCCTTCTTTACCAAAATCGTTGTGTTCGGCCATACTTTAGAATTTCAGATTTCAAATTACAGATTCTCCGCCAAAATTACAAAAAAATCTGCTTTCTGCCGAAAAATGGGTGATTTTTCGAGAAAAAATTGTATTTTTGCTGATTGTAAAAGTTTGAACATACCATATTATATTGCGATGAAAAAGAAAAAAAATACCGCTGCACCCGCTATGAAATTGACTCCATCGTCGAGACGTCCGAAACAATTGCGCAAACATAGGTTGGCATTTTTGTTGAACGATAACGAGAAACGCGTGATCGACTTCTATGTGCAGCGTTACGGCGTGAAAAATGTGTCGGGATTTGTGCGCGAGGCCGTCATTCGCACCGCACTGCACCAACTCGACCAAGATAGCCCAACGCTTTTCGATTAAAAAATTGGCTTTTTATTGTTTATTATTCACTATTTATTTTAACGGAAGAATGAGTGTTGTTTTAGTCGTGATACTGTGTGTAGTTGCTTGCGCAGTGGGTTTTGTGGTGGCATTTTTTGTGCGCGGAAATGGCGTGGCTGCTGCTAAGGCGCAATTGCAGGCCAAGGAAGACGAGACTGCCAAATTGTCAGCCGAATTGGCTCAAGTGCGCAATTCGTTGTCGGAAAAGACGGCAGAATTGGCGAAAACGGAGGCAAATCTTGGCAATGCGAATACGGCTCTCGAGGCGCAGAAGCGCGAGACGGCAGAGTTGCAAAAGACGCTCACGGCTGAGTTCGAAAACATCGCAAATCGTGTGCTGAAGGCGCGCGCCGATGAGCTTTCGGAATCGAGCAAAAAAGATATTGGTGCACTGCTTAATCCGCTTGGCGAAAAAATCAACGATTTTAAGGCGCAAGTGAAGTCGGCTTACGACATTGAATCGCGCGAAAAAGCGGGCTTGCGCGAACAGCTGAAAATACTCACCGAACAGAATGCGCGCATCAGCGACGAGGCCAACAACCTGACCAAAGCCCTGAAAGGCGATGTGAAAAAGCAGGGAAATTGGGGCGAGATGGTTTTGGAGCGCGTGCTCGAAGTGTCGGGCTTGCATCGTGGGCGCGAGTACGAGCGCGAAGAGGTGAGCAAAAGCGATGATGGTGCGAACAGTCGTCCCGATGTGGTAGTGAAAATGCCTGATAATAAGCATATTATCATCGATTCGAAGGTGTCGCTTGTGGCGTACGAGCGTTGGGCTGAGGCTGAAGATGAGGAGGAGAAAAAGGCTGCGTTGAAGGAACATTTGGCTTCGATGAAAAAGCACGTGACGGAGTTGGCCGACAAGAATTATCCGAACCTGATTGGCATGAACGCGCCCGATTTTGTGATGATGTTTGTGCCGATAGAGGCGACGGTTGCGGTTGCCATCGAGGCCGATAAGGAGCTGTTCGCTTACGCTTGGCAGCGACATATCGTCATTGTCAGTCCGTCGACGCTGCTGGCGACGCTGCGCACGGTGGCGTGCGTTTGGAAACAGGCCGAACAGAATAAAAATGCAAAAGAAATCGCTCGCGTGAGCGGACTTCTCTACGATAAATTGGTTGGTTTTGTCGAGGATTTTCAGAAGATAAAACGCAATCTTGATGCGGCCGATAGAGCCTACGACGACGCATTTGGAAAACTGAAAGACGGTCGTGGAAATCTGTTGGTTACGGCCAATCGTGTGAAAGATTTGGGCGCAAACACCAACAAACAGTTGCCATCGAATCTTGTTGATGAAGATACAAAACTTATTGACGAAGAGTGAAACGCTTGATTTTCATATTGTTAGCGGTGATTTTTGTGTCGGATTTATCGGCGCAAAATGCTCCAGCGCGCGTGCCAGCGGCTCCGTATCCTATCGATTTTGTGCAGCCCGATGGCGACACGCTCACTATTCGTTTGGTTGGCGATGAGTGGCATCATTTCACCAAAACCTGCGATGGATTTGTGGTTCGCGAAAATGCGCGCGGATTTTATTGCTATGCAAAAGTGAACTGCAAGGGCGAAGTGGTGGCAAGCCGTCGTGTGGCGCGCAATGCTGACAAACGCACGCGCTGCGACGAGTGCTATCTCGAGCGAATGAAAAAGAACGAAAAACTTTATAGGCCATGAAAATATCATTGAAAAAATCGATTTTTGTATTTGCTGTAGCACTTTTTTCGTCAGCGCTTTTGGCTGCGCCCGCCGACCCAACTCCGCGCACTGTTTTGCAGCCCGATGGTATGGAACTGCAGATATGCTTGCATGGCGATGAATTTGGCTCGTACACCACAACCGACGATGGTTTGTTGGTTGTTCAGAATGAAAATGGCGAGTACGAATACGCATACTTTGCAGAGCAGGAGCAGGCCATTCGCACCCTTGGTATGAAGGCGCACAATGCAAAATTTCGCTCGAGCAACGAAAAACAATTCGAGAAAAAATGTCGCGTGAAAGATGGCGAAAAATTGCTTGAAAATTTGCGTAATCGCCAGAATATCAGACCAAAACAGGTAAATAAAAGATGCTTCCCAGCGAAGAATTTGGTGATAATGGTGAACTATAGCGATGTGGCTTTTTCGGCTGAAAACACGCAGGCAGCCATCGATAGCATGTTCAATGGCGAAGAGTATCACTACGCAGGGTCGGAAGGGTCCGTTCGCAAGTATTTCATCGACCAATCGAATGGACAATATAAGCCTGAATTTGATGTTGTTGGACCATACACGCTGCCGAACAATCAGGCATATTATGGCTCAAATTCTTCGACGATATCCGATACGCGCATCGGCGATTTGATAATTGACGCTTGCAGGTTGGCAGAAGAGGGCGGCGCAGATTTTTCGAAATATGATTCAAATGATGATGGGCAGGTCGATTGCGTGTATGTGCTTTATGCTGGTCTTGGCGAGGCCAATGGAGGAACATCTACTACCGTTTGGCCCAAGAATTGGGATTTGGTAACTGCAATTTATTATTATGGCTGTGCCGAAAATTATACGCAGTATATCAATGGCAATACTGTCAATTGCCCATATTACGATGGCAAAATTATCAACGAGTTTGTTGTGAGTCCTGAGTTGCGTGCAGGGAATTTACGTGCCGGCGTTGGCACGCCTTGTCACGAGTTTAGTCATGCGCTTGGCTTGCCCGATATTTACAGCACAGGCACTTCGAGTTATTCCGATCAGACGCCAAAATATTGGGATGTGATGGACGTTGGCATGTACAACAATAGTGGCATTACGCCGCCGAATTATTCTGCCTACGAACGTTATTGGCTTGGTTGGGTTGAGCCGCGCCTGCTGAATAGTGCTGAAGATGTGGTGCTGCAACCAGGTATTTCCGATTGTGCCAAAATAACAAATGATGGCAAGACGCGCACTGCCTATTCTAGCGACACCATCTATTATCTCGAAAATCGTCAAAAAACGGGCTGGGACGCCTATTTGCCTGGTCATGGTTTGGTGGTGATGCGCTTGAGATACAACACGACAAGTTGGACAAATAATCAAGTGAATGTCAGTAGCATTCGCTACACTATTGTGCGCGCTGATGGGTCTAAAACGGGTTATAGTGCTGCAAATTCATTCCCTGGGACGAAAAATGTAACCACTTTTGTGCCATTTGCCGACATCCCACTTAACGATATTGCTGAAAGTGATGGCAACATAACTTTCAAATTTATGTACTGCGATACGGCGCAAAAGTTTGGTATCGAATTTTACTCTGAAAATTGTGTTGAACCGACCGTGCCAGACTCTATCGCACGAGGCAAAACGCTTGTTTTGCAAATTGTGCCAAACGAAGGCTACGAAATAAAATCGGCCGATGAATTTGCCATTAGCATGAAAACTTGCGGCGTGGAGCGGACGCTCGTTGCCAACGTCGGTTACACTTACGAGGGCAATACGCTCACAATTCCGAATGTTGGGGGCGATTTGGTAATTATGATTCAGGCGAGCCAGAAGACAGCCACACTGTATAATGCGGCTGAAAAGTCGTCGCTTGCGGCCGTGCGCTGTGAGGCTGGCGTGCAAATTATAGGTTTGCCAACCGATGCCGAAGTGCGCATTTACGACGCTGTTGGACGCCTGATTTTGACCGATACGCCCACTG
>CAVHRT010000127.1:0-4549 GCA_963638355.1 Flexilinea sp.
ATGTAAGATATTGCAAAATATAGGTAGGCACACCTATTTCAATGCCCATATAAAGAAAAATCGCCAAAATTCCCAAATTGAAATGACGAAAAGAGAATGCCGAATAGTGTTTACCTGCCGCCTTCTCGTCTGTACTCCCTGCTGCTTCGAGTGTTGGTTCTGGGATTTTCACAAAAATCAGCACCAAAAATGCAAAAGCGAACACGCCAAGAGCAATCATAAGAGCTGGCGTTGCATCAGCAACTTTGGCGCTAGCAGCGTCAGCAATGAGGCTTCCCATCAAAATAGTTACGAGCACAGCAGCAAGCGAATTGCATACGCCACCGAACTGAACAAGTTGATTTCCATGGTTACCACCACCGCCAAGCGTATTAAGCATGGGATTAACTACCGTATTGAGCATGCACATGCAAAAACCTGCGGTGAAAGCGCCAATAAGATAGACCCAAAAACTTTGAACTGACTCCCAGCCCGACACATATTGCAGGAATACGCCAACAAAACCAACAACAATGGCCAAAATGGCGGTTATACGATAACCAAATTTTTTGACTAGCATACCTGCAGGGATTCCCATCACGGCATAAGCGATGAAATTGGCTGCATTGCCCAACTGCGCTGCAAAGTTGGACATCGAGAAATTGTTTTTCACAATCACTGCCATAGGGTTACACAAATTGGTAACAAAGGCAATCATGAAGAATAGGCAGAACATCACAGCGATGGCCAAAGTGTTTTTGTTTTTCATGGTAGAAAGAATTATTTCAAATTTCAAATTTCAAATTTCAGATTGGGCGGTGAGCCTGTCGAACCGCAATTTTCAAATTCTACAAATTTTTCTGCAAGAAGCGTGTGCAGCGTGTGTAGAGGTGCAGGCGTGCGGCAGAACCAAGGATGCTGTGATTTTTGTTCGGATAAAATTGCATCTCGAACTGTTTTCCAGCCTCCACAAGTCGCTCGGCGTAGAGCCACGATTGCTGCGTATGCACATTGTCGTCGGCCGTGCCATGAACGAGCAACAACTCGCCCTGCAGTTGGTCGGCTTTGTTGAGCAGGCTCGAATGGTCGTAACCGCGGTCGTTCTCCTGCGGACGGCTCATGAAACGCTCACCGTAGGCCGTGTCGTAGTAGTGCCAATCGACCACAGGCGCAATGGCAATGCCTGCTTTGAACACGCCGCCACCATTGGTCAGTGCGCTGAGGGTGATGAATCCGCCATAACTCCAGCCCCAAATGGCAATGCGCTCGGCATCGACGTAAGCGAGCGAGCCGAGATATTTCGCTGCTTCCACCTGATCTTTCACCTCGAATTCGCCAAGATTTTTGTAGATACAAGTGCGGAAATCGTAGCCACGCGCGCCCGTTCCACGCCCATCGACGCAAGCCACCACATAACCCATTTGCGCAAGATAATACTCCCAATCGAGCGAAAAACGATTCAGCACCTCTTGCGAATTTGGTCCGCTGTATTGCACCATCACCAAAGGCAATTTTTCAGTGTTTGAAAGATTTTTCGGACGCACAATCCAGCCATTCAGCGTGAGATTTTCGGAAGTAGTGAACGAGAAAAACTCTTTTTCGGGCAAATCGAGCGCCGCCACAGTGCTTTTCAGCGCGGAATTATCCTCGAGCGTGCGTAGCGTTTTGCCTTTACCATTTAATATGGTGTAGCAATTTGGCGTCTTGGTGTTGTTGAATTGATAGATGGCATAGGCGAAATTACGCGAAAATTCTGCGCTGCTGATGCCACCACTCTGCCCTATCTTGGCGATTTTTCCTTTGGAATCGGAACGATAAACCTCGCGCTCGGTCGGACGATTTTTTGCCGCCTGAAAATATGTCGCGCCAGTTTTTTCGTCGAATCCGTAGAAGGCGGTGACGTCCCATTCGCCCGAAGTGATTTGGCGTTTTTTGGTGCCATTAGCATCGAAAAGATAGAGATGACGATAGCCATCGCGCTCGCTCATGCAGACAAAACTGTTGTCGGCATTGAAGTGCAGGCAGTCGAGATTTCCGTAGTCGACATACGCCTTGCCCGACTCACTCAGAATGCGCCGTCCCACGCCCGAGCGCGCATTGAACTCCACCAAATCGAGTTGCGTCTGCTGACGATTGAGCCGCACCGCCGCCAGCGTGTTGGCATCGTGCGTGAAGCGAATTATCGGAATATAGATGTCTTTGTCGTCGCTGAAATTCATCTGCTTGGTGGTGCGGTTTGCTACATCGTAGACAAGCAGTTTCACGCTCGAGTTTTTGCCGCCAGCGCGCGGATATTTGTACGAAGTGAGCGTCGGATAGTCGAGCGTAAAATTCTGGAACGAATACTCCGCCACCTCGCTCTCGTCGAAACGCACAAAAGCCAAAAGTTTGCTGTCGGCACTCCACTCAAAATAACGAGTTCGGCAAAATTCCTCCTCGTAAACCCAGTCGGGCGTGCCGTTGATTATCTTGCCTTTTTCGCCATCGGTGGTGATGGCGAGTTCAGTGCCAAAATCGAGTTTTTTCAGGAAAAGATTATTGTCGCGAGCAAACGCCACAATGCGCCCATTAGGCGAAAATTGCGCCATCTGAATCTCGTTTTTTTCGTCGCTCAAAGGCTCAATTTTGTTACGTTTCACATAAAAAACGAAGTATGCAGCCGTACCAGAACGACGGTAGATTTTCGTCTCGCCTGTGTGAACCAAAATGCGCTCCTCGTCATTTGAAAATTCGTAGTCTGCAATGGATTTTATTGGGCAATCTGCAATTTTATCGATATCGAAAATGGTCGAACTCTTCTGCCCCGAAGCGTAGTCGAACGCCTCGATGCGCTTGCCATCGTCGCTGAGCGCGGTGTAGTGCGCACCGTCGTTCATGTGGTAAACCTCGGCAGGACGATGCGGCTTGTAATCGCCGCGCGTGAACGCCTCGAGATACTGCTGCGGCTGCGCCACGAGCGCGCCAACGCAAAAAAGTAGAGAAAAAATTATTGTTTTACGCATTATGCCGTTTCAATTTCTTGCAGCCCCAAAATCTTGCGACTTGCTACTTGTTACTTATTACTAAACCGCAAAATTAGAAAAAATGTGCGAATTCGACAAATATTCTACCGAAAAAGTTGAAAAATTGCATTTTGTAGCGATAAAAAGCGGTTTTGTGCGGTCAAATTGAAAAAAATCGATCAAAAAAGAGTAATTTTGCACTCCCAAAAATTTTCGAAAAATGAAACCAATTCAGATGGTAGATCTGCGTTCGCAGTACGAGAAAATCAAAACTGATATAGACGCTGGTATTCAGGCAGTTATCGACAGTACCGCATTTGTGAAAGGCGCGAAAGTTACCGAATTTCAAACGCATTTGGAGCAATACCTTGGCGTGAAACATGTCATTCCCGTTGGCAATGGCACCGACGCGCTGCAAATTGCCATGATGTCACTCGGTTTGAAGCCTGGCGACGAGGTGATTACGCCAACGTTCACATTCATTGCCACGGCCGAAGTGGTTGCGCTGTTGGGACTTACGCCCGTGGTGGTCGATGTCGATTTCGACACATTCAACATGGACGTGGAGGCTGTGCGACGCGCCATCACGCCACGCACACGAGCCATTGCGCCTGTGCATCTGTTCGGGCAAAATGCCAACATGGAGGCGCTGCTGGCTTTGGCGCGCGAACACAATCTGTTTGTGGTTGAAGATGCCTGCCAAAGCATCGGTGCGGAATACACTTTTGCCGACGGTCGGCGTGTGCGTTCGGGCTGCATAGGCAATATCGGTTGCACATCGTTCTTCCCATCGAAAAACCTCGGCTGCTACGGCGATGGCGGTGCACTCTTCACCAACGATGACGAGTTGGCACGGCGCATTCGCATGGTGGCGAACCACGGCATGGAAGTGCGCTATCATCACGACCGCGTAGGTGTAAATTCGCGCCTCGACAGCATTCAGGCGGCTGTGCTCGATGCCAAACTGCCACATTTGGACGAATACATTGCTGCGCGACAGAAGGCAGCGGCATATTACACGGCTGCTTTTGCCGGTTGCGACAAGATTTTGACGCCAGTAGTTGCGCCACAAACCACACACGTGTTCCATCAGTACACACTGCGACTAGTGGGCTGCGATCGCGACCGTGTGCGCCAGTACTTGGCCGATCGCAACATTCCATCAATGATTTACTACCCTGTACCGCTGCATTTGCAGAAGGCTTATCAGGATCCACGCTACAAGGCTGGCGATTTTCCAGTGGCAGAACGGCTTGCGGCAAGCGTACTTTCGCTGCCAATGCACACCGAATTGGACGAAGAGCAGTTGGCTTACATCACCAAAAATGTGCTTGAAGCCGTTGCAAAGTGCTGATTTACAGACAGAAAAATTCTTTTACGAAAAAATTTTGTCGGCAAAGAAAAAAGTTGTACTTTTGCGGTCGAAAATAACAGAGATGTTTCCGTAGCTCAGTTGGTAGAGCAGCTGACTCTTAATCAGCGGGTCGTGGGTTCGAGCCCCACCGGGAATACAACTGAAAATCAGAGAGTTACAATGTAATTCTCTGATTTTTTTGTCGGTTTGAGCG
>CAVHRT010000128.1:0-4383 GCA_963638355.1 Flexilinea sp.
CAAAAAAAAGAGAATTATGATTACACGTCCGCAACTTAAAACGCTAGAGCAAAGACTTTCCGAGCCACGGCGTTTCATTCAGGTGTTAGCTGGTCCGCGACAAGTGGGCAAAACCACGCTCATTACCCAACTCACAGAACATCTTAGCGTACCATTCAGCAGCATCACCGCCGATATGGTAACGACAAACGACACCGAATGGATTGCCGATCAATGGACCGCAGTACGCCGAACCATGGAATTGGAGCATCAAAAGGAGCATGTGCTCATCATCGACGAAATTCAACGCCTTGTCAATTGGAGCGAGATGGTAAAACGCGAATGGGACTATGACACACGCATGCACTACAACATCAAGGTGGTGTTACTCGGCAGTAGCCGCCTGCTCATTCAAGACGGGCTAAACGAAAGTCTTGCGGGACGTTTCGAGCTGATTCATATACCACATTGGACTTTCAGCGAGATGCACGAAGCATTCGGTTTCACGCTGCAGCAATACATCTTTTTTGGCGGCTATCCCGGCGCGGCCACACTCGCCACAGACGAAAAACGCTGGCGAAACTATATGCACCGCACCATCATCAACCCATCAGTCGAGAAAGATGTGCTGATGACCAAACGAATTCTGAAGCCAGAAATAATGCGACGTCTGTTCGAATTGGGGGCGAGTTGCAGTGCCGAAATCGTGTCGTTCAACAAACTACTTGGGCAGCTGCAAGATGCGGGCAACACCACCACCATGGCCAACTACCTAACCACGCTCAACGAAGCCGATATGCTATGCGGTTTACAACAATTTTCAACCGACAAACTGCGCCGTTATCGCTCGAATCCAAAGCTACAAGTTTACAACAACGCATTGCAAACTGCCTGTCAGACAAGCAGTTTCAAAACAATCTACACAGACCGTCAACGCTGGGACCGCTGGGTCGAGAGTGCCGTAGGAGCACACCTACTCAATGGTGCCGACGATGGCGAATATCAGACTTTCTACTGGCGCGAAGGCAACGATGAAGTCGATTTTGTGCTTGTCCGCGACAATGAATTGCTTGGACTAGAAGTAAAAAGCGGTAAACGAACAGCAGGCAAAGGTCTAGTAGCATTCAAACAACATTTTCCAAAAGCGCAAACTTTGGTTATTGGCACAGGCGGCATAGATCTAGAATTATTTTTCAAAATACAACCTGAAAAATTGTTCAGATAAAATTTTCATAAAATACTGAATTCCAGATAGTTAAATAGAAAGATTGAGAATTTCATAAAAGCAAATTGAGAATTTTTACCTATCAGTTTGAGAAAAGGTAAAAGCATAATTGAGAATTTAAGACAAAGAGATTGAGAATTTTTCAAGTGCATTTCGAGGAAAAGTCAAAGAAGATTTGAAAATTTTTCCAGACGAGAATTGCAAATTTTCCCACTTTCAAACGCTGACTGAGCATCGTCGAAGTCGGCGTTTGTTTTGTAAATCATCGAAATAAAAATCGCCAAATCGTGTAATTTATCGAAATAAAAAGGCGAAAAGTTTGTAATTTAGCGAAATTAGCGAAAAAACAATCTGCCAAAAATTTCGTAAATTTGCACTCCGAAAAAATTCTCGACAACAGAAATGAAACAAAACATCAAATCATACGCGGCGGTGCTTACGGCCATGGTCATTTGGGCCTGCTCGGGCATTGCCACGAAAATGGGACTGACGGCTTTCGGCCCGATAACACTCGTAACCATGCGGTTTGCCATGGCGGTGCTGCTGATGCTGACCATCGGTTGGGCGAGTCGCTCGCTGGTGAAGTTGGAACGCCGCGACATTCCGCTGTTTCTCCTTGCGGGATTTGTGCAGCCGTTTCTCTATTTCATGTTCGAGAGTTATTGCCTGAAAATGCTCACTTCGCCCACCATTGCCGAGGCGCTGCTATCGACTGGACCGCTGTTTGCACCACTTTTTGCATGGGTGCTGCTGCGCGAAAAAGTTACTTGGCGCAACATCGTGGGCATACTGGTATCGACGGCGGGTGTGCTGCTGCTTATTGCCGATTTTGGCGGCGAAAATTTTGAAATTGGCAGTCCCGTTGGCGTAGTTTTAGCCATGTTGGCAGTATTTTCGGCAGTTTTCTACACCATATTATTACGCAAAATCCCCGCGCACTACAATTCGCTCTCTATTGTGATGTATGTGCAGTTGGCGTCGCTGCTTTTTTTTGTGCCAACTTGGGCGCTGACCGACGGCAGACATTTGGCGGATTTCACCTTTTCGTGGCAAGCGTTTGGCGCGGTAGCGTTTTTGGCGGTTTTCTCGTCGGTTGCGGCATTCGTGCTATTTTGCTATGCCGTGCGCCGACTTGGCGTTACGCGCACCAACGCATTCAACAACATTCGACCCGTGTTCACCGCGCTGATAATGCTCGCATTCTTTGGTGAACAACTGCCGTGGCTCAAATGGCTCGGCATCGCAGCGGTGATTGTGGGACTGTTTGTATCGCAGAAGAGTGAAAAGTAGAAAGTGTATAAAGTGGAAAGTAGGGACGCACCGCGTGCGTCCGAGTGAAAAGGTTAGGAAGCACACAATCTTCAAATCTTCAAATTTTCAAATAAAATAATGAGCCACTTCCCTTCCGTCATGCGCAATCTGAAATCTGAAATTGCAATCTGAAATGATCAAAATCTGTCCAAAATGTGGTGCAGAATTTGGATGCCGCCACGACGACATCATACACTGCCATTGCGCCACGGTGCAACTATCGTCAGCCCAGCGCGAACGCCTGCGAATGCTCTATGGCGACAAATGTTTGTGCCACAAATGCTTGATTTCGGAGAAAAATGAGTAATTTTGCGAATCCTGAACAAAGAGTAAAGAATAAAGACGAAAGACGGGTGCGGGAAATTTAAACCATCAATACCATGAAGAAATCATTTTTACTTATCGTTAGCCTTTGCGTAGCGCTGTTTGCGAGCGCAGAAACGACTTCCAACTCTGAATCGACCGAACTCGAATCGGTCTTCAACGGCTACTACAACTCCATTCACGGCTTAAGCGGCGACGATCTGCTGTTGGCAATCAACAAGATAATTTCGAAGCACGACTCGCTGAGTTACAACAACGTGCGCGGCGACCGCACCAAAGCCGACCTGCGCAGCGACGGCACCATTTGGGACATCTACAGCAACTGCTCGTTAGCGACATCGGACTATTGCGACAACACCAACTACGACACCGAAAACGAGTGCGAATGCCACAACCGCGAGCATATTCTGCCAAAAAGTTGGTGGGGAGGCACGCAAGATTGCCGCTATTCCGACCTTGTGAACGTGTACCCGACCGACAACGCCACCAACCAAAAACGCTCAGCATGGTGCTATGGCGACGTAACGAGCAAAACATGGTCGAACTCGCTCGGCACGCAACTTGGCACTGGCAAAGTGGGCAATTGGAGCGGCACCGTTTTTGAACCGATCGACGAGTACAAGGGCGATGTAGCGCGCGTCTACTGCTACATGGTGGCATGCTATCTGGATCGAAAATACAACCAAGGCGGCAAAGGATTTGTAGTGTTCAACTACAAAAATTCGCGCTGCGGCTTCACCGACAATGGTCTGAAATGGATGCTCGCGTGGCACCGCCTCGACCCCGTTTCGAGCAAAGAGACAAGCCGCAACACCGTGATTCGCAACAAGCAAGGAAACCGCAACCCGTTTGTCGATTTTCCGAATTTAGTGGAATACATTTGGGGCAATAAGAAAGGCGAGAAATTCTACGTGAACTCCGCCGCCACCGTCTCGAGCGGCAAAGCCGATGCACTGAAAGTAACCACAATTAGCGGCCTCTACACCGAAAATGGTCGCGTGATTTGCGATAATGAATTCCAAATTTACGACCTACTCGGTCGCGATGTAACCAGCCTGAACGGCCAACTAAACGGCATCTACATTGTGCGCCAAGGCAACGCCGCGCAGAAAGTGGTGGTAAGATAATTAGGAGTGAGAAGTGATTTTTGCTTCGCAAAATTTCTAATTTCTAGTTTCTGATTTCTAGATTTCTAGTTATTTTTCTGCAAATCATAGAAAAGGATTTGCAGAATTAAAAAAGATTAAGTAATTTTGCAGCGATTTGGTGGCGAGAAATTACCGCCATGCTCAAAAGCAAAAAAAATAACCACATATAAATAGGGTGTGCCAATGACAGACGAGCATCGTTAGACGATGCAAAACAAGGACATATTAACACATGTGTTTAGCCAAAACTTGAGTTTTTGAAACTTCGACACTTTCAGAACTTAATTATCTATCAAGCAAAAGCGAAGCACTCGCGCCTCCGGCGTGGGCTTTTGCGTATAATTGATAGATAAAGGTAGTCGAAGACCTCAAAAACTCAATGAAGCGAGAAAGGTT
>CAVHRT010000129.1:0-4375 GCA_963638355.1 Flexilinea sp.
GTGGCCCCGGACGTAAGGGCCGTGCTGATTTGACGTCATCCCCGCCTTCCTCGCACCTTGCGGCGGCAGTCCCCGCGGAGTGCCCGGCTCTACCCGATGGCAACTGTGGGCGGGGGTTGCGCTCGTTATGGCACTTAAGCCAACACCTCACGGCACGAGCTGACGACAACCATGCAGCACCTCGTCGACCACCATTGCTGGCTAACCCCTTTCAGGATTATTCGCTCGACGTTTGAGCCCGGGTAAGGTTCCTCGCGTATCATCGAATTAAACCACATGTTCCTCCGCTTGTGCGGGCCCCCGTCAATTCCTTTGAGTTTCACCGTTGCCGGCGTACTCCCCAGGTGGAATACTTAACGCTTTCGCTTTACCACTCAGCAGTCACCCGCCGAACAGTTAGTATTCATCGTTTACTGCGTGGACTACCAGGGTATCTAATCCTGTTCGATCCCCACGCTTTCGTGCCTCAGCGTCAGTTGCGTGCTGGCAAGCTGCCTTCGCAATCGGTGTTCTGTGTCATATCTAAGCATTTCACCGCTACACAACACATTCCGCCTGCCTCGTTCGCACTCAAGAATACCAGTTTCAACGGCATGATCGGGTTAAGCCCAACTATTTAACCGCTGACTTGGCATCCCGCCTACGCACCCTTTAAACCCAATAAATCCGGATAACGCTCGCATCCTCCGTATTACCGCGGCTGCTGGCACGGAGTTAGCCGATGCTTATTCGTATGGTACACGCAAACCGGGACACGTCCCTGACTTTGTTCCCATACAAAAGGAGTTTACAATCCATAGAACCTTCTTCCTCCACGCGACTTGGCTGGTTCAGGCTTCCGCCCATTGACCAATATTCCTCACTGCTGCCTCCCGTAGGAGTTTGGACCGTGTCTCAGTTCCAATGTGGGGGACCTCCCTCTCAGGACCCCTATCCATCGTAGGCTTGGTGGGCCGTTGCCCCGCCAACTACCTAATGGAACGCATGCCTATCTCCCAGCGGATCTCCCCTTTAACAAATATTCCCATGCGGGACCCCTGTTTTATGCAGCATTAATCCAACTTTCGCTGGGCTATTCTGCACTGGAAGGCAAGTTGCATACGCGTTACGCACCCGTGCGCCGGTCGCCGACAGAAGTATTGCTACTCCCTCGCTGCCCCTCGACTTGCATGTGTTAAGCCTGTCGCTAGCGTTCATCCTGAGCCAGGATCAAACTCTTCGTTGTAAAAATTATTTTCTTGAATTAAAGAACATCTTTCCAACAAAGACTAACCCTACGCTTACTCAAGGACGAATCCTTAATTCCCTAGATTTATCTTCTAAAAAATTGACTTTAGGTTTGCTCTGATCTCTCAAAGCAATGCTCTTGTACTACAATTTATTTGTCCACATTTCTTCAAAGAACTTCGCTCCAGGTTTTTCGTTCCCGAAAGCGGTTGCAAAGGTAGTGCCTTTTCTCCAACCCACCAAACTTTTTCCAAATCTTTTTGCAAAAAAATCACTTCTCGCTCATTCTCAATCACTTACAACTTTCATTCTCACCAAAAATTATATTGTAAAACATATTTTCTACACCGAAAGACCCTCGTTTTTGCACGTTTTGGTGGGTATTCGCAACTCATCAAATGGCGTTTTTTTCGTAAAATGGGAGAAATCATCAGAATTGATGAAAAATCGTGCTTCAAAATCGGCAACATTTCGGCACTAAAAAATCGCAATTTCTCAACCAAGAAACTGCGATTTCTGTATTTTTCAGAAAAAAATTACTTCGCCAACTCCTCGTAGGGCGCGTACGAAAGATTGTTCATCTGCCGCAAAATGTGCTGTTGCTGCCGAAGCACATACTTTCCCGGATTTTTTACACTATATTTGAGCGGTTTGGGCAAAACCGCAGCCAAAAGCGCAGCCTGTTCGCGTGTGAGTTTTGCGGCTGGACGATGAAAATAGTGCTGTGCCGCGGCCTCAACGCCATAAATGCCCTTGCCAAATTCCGCCACATTCAAGTAAACCTCCATGATGCGCTGCTTGCCCCAAATGCCCTCTATTAATATGGTGTAGTACGCCTCGACGCCCTTGCGGAAAAAATTTCGTGTGCCAAAAGTGAAGACATTTTTCGCCGTTTGCTGCGTTATGGAACTGCCGCCAGCGCGCTTTGCACTACCTTTTTTCTCGTTTTTCTGATTTTTTTCGTGAGCCTTCTGAATGTTTTCCCAATCAAATCCGTGGTGCTCGACAAATTTCTGATCTTCGGAAGCGATGACCGCCAAAACCATGTGGCGCGAAATTTCATCGAACGAGACCCAATCGCGCTGATATTTGTAATTTTTGTCGCTGCGATATTCGATGGCGCGCTTGAGCATCAGCGGCGTGTAGCAGACTGGCACGAAACGCAGCAAAATGGTCAATCCGATGGTGATGCCGAAAAACCAAAAGACAAATTTCAGCAAAAATCGTCCAAATTTCGATCTCTTCGTCTTCTTCATTTTGCGCTATTTATTTACGATTTTTTCCAAACATTTCACAAGCGTATCTACCTGAATAAGAACGCTTTGGCTATCATCATTGACGATTACAAAATCAGCCATCTGACGCATTTCGTCCGACGAAAGTTGACGGGCGGCACGCTGCGCAATCTGACTTTCGGTAGCGCCATCACGCATGGCAGCACGCTGCAATCGCACCTCGAGCGGCGCATCGACCACCACTACCCTATCGACCAATTTTCTGAAATCGGTCTGGAGCAAAAGCGCTGATTCAACAAACACAATTTCATCGGGATGTGCGCTGCGCCAACGCTCAAAATCGCGAAAGACGGCTGGGTGAACCAACGCATCGAGCGCAGCCAATTTCTGCGAATCAGAAAAAACCGCATCGGCCAACGCACGACGATCGAGCACACCATATTTATATAGATGCTCGCCAAACTGATGAATCAACTCGCGGCGGAGCGTCTCATCTTCGTCGTAAAGGGCTTTGGCGCGCGTATCTGAATCGTAAACCGCAAAACTGCGCATACGCAACAATCTGGAAACCAGCGATTTACCACTACCAATGCCGCCTGTAATGCCAACAACCATCATTTTTCGAGAAGAAATTCCACCTCGGCTGGCGAAAAGTGCAACGAGCGGACGTGCGAATTTTCAGTAACCACGCGCACTTGCGCCTTGTACGAGCCATTTTTCTGAATATCGTCGTAGTCGACATATGCAGAGAAATCGGCTGACGAAAGCGCCTCGAACCGACTCACACCGATGGAACAAACTACTTTGACGGTTGGCGGGAAAGTGCGCAACTGTACATCGTCGGGGAAATTGCGCGCTGCAATGTTGAGTTCCAGCGTCTTTTCGGTCGACATCTCGATCGGCACAGAAACCTCGACCGTCTCGACATCGAATTTGGCAGCACGCACAGGCTTCAGCGCACACTGGAAAGTAGCAGATTTTGACAGCGGTTCGACTGGCGAAGAGAAAACAACCTCGACCGACTGCAGCGTGTCGAGCACATCGTGCGGTGCAAAAACCTCGACCGAGGCAGGCACAATTCGCACAGAATCGAGCAAAACATACGGAACGGCGAGCGGAATTTGTTGCGTCAGCCGCACAGGCAGATTTTTCTGTTCGAGCCGAGCGTACGACACCGCCACAGCCTCAGGCTTGATGGCAACAACCTGCGAAGTTTCGGGCAAGCGATGCCGCACCGCCGCCATCTGACTGCGATAATCAACAGAAAGCGTGTTGCCATCGGCGAAAGCGCTGGAAAGATCGATCACAAGCGTATCGACATCGGCTTTCAGGCGATAATTTATCAGCACCTGGCCCTCGTCGCGCACCGTGACGGAAAGCGTATTTGGCAATTCGCGCTCGAGCAGCGCATTGCCGGGAATGCCCACATATTGCAGCGGGATTTCGACGGTTGTGCTACGCCGCGCGCCCACATTGTACATCACCCAAAAGAGCGATGCCAACAACAGGAACGCAAGAAAAGTCGCCGCATCCTCGGTGAAGAGAAGGCGTGCAACTCGGCGAGCCACCAAACGGCAGCGCGCCCCGACCGATTTCCAGTCGATTTTCAAAATGATTTCCCGTTAAGGATTAATCTTTTTTCTCCGTTTTTTCGGGAGCGGCCTGCGTGCCGTTTTCAGGAGCGTCGAAAACCATCGATTTGCTCACTTTAATGCGCACATTGTCGGCAATTTCGAGCAAAACAATGTTGTCTTTCACCTCGCGAACACGACCATAAATGCCGCCCGAAGTTACCACACGACGCCCAACTTCGAGCGAATCTTGGAATTTTTGAACCTCTTTTTGACGTTTATTCTGCGGACGAATCAGGAAGAAATAGAAGACCACGAAAATCAGCACAATCATGATGATGC
>CAVHRT010000130.1:0-4370 GCA_963638355.1 Flexilinea sp.
ATGTGAAATGCGGTCACGGTGCCACCACGGGTCAGCTAGACGAAAACGCGCTCTTCTACATGCGCACTCGCGGCATTGGCTACGACGAGGCTCGCATGCTGTTATTGCTGGCTTTTGCCGCCGATGTACTCGACAAAATTGCCGTTACAGCCGTGCGCGACCGTCTGCGCATGATGGTGGAACAACGCCTGCGCGGCAACGATGCCAAATGCAACGCCTGTGTTACGAAAAATGGAGGTTGCCCCAATGCTTGATATCGAAAAAATACGCGCCGATTTTCCCATTCTGAAAGAGAAAATCTATGGCCAGCCACTCATCTACCTCGACAACGCCGCCACCACGCAAAAGCCGCAGTGCGTCATCGACAAAATTTCGAGCGTCTATGCCACGCAGAACGCCAACATTCACCGCGGCGTGCATTATCTGAGCATTCAAGCCACGCTGGCGCACGAAGAAGCGCGCAAAACCATCGCAAAATTCATTGGTGCACACGACGCAAACGAAATCATCTTCACCCGCGGCACCACCGAGAGCATCAATCTGCTGGCGACAGTCTTCACTGAGCAATTTTGCAAAGCTGGCGACGAAATCATCATCACGCAGATGGAGCACCACTCCAACATTGTGCCATGGCAAATGGCGGCTCAGCGGCACGGACTGCGGCTGCGCATTGTGCCAATCGACGAAAAAGGCGAGCTGCAACTCGATGCGCTCGAAAAACTTTTCTCTGAAAAGACAAAACTGCTTTCTGTGGCGCATGTATCGAATGTGCTTGGCACCATCAATCCCGTGAAAAAAATTGTTGCGATGGCGCACGCTCATGGCGTGAAAGTGCTGATTGACGGTGCGCAAGCCGTGGCGCATTTGCCCGTCGATGTAACGGATTTGGATGCCGATTTCTATGCTTTTTCGGGACACAAAATCTACGGTCCTACGGGCATTGGCGTGCTTTATGGCAAGGCCGCGCTGCTCAACCAACTGCCACCCTACCAAGGCGGCGGCGAGATGATTGACAATGTAACTTTCGAGAAGACCACCTACAACACGCTGCCCTACAAATTCGAGGCCGGCACGCCCGATTTTGTCGGCTCCACCGCGTTGGCCGAGGCGCTAAATTATATCGACCGAATAGGCAAAAACGCCATTTTTGAATACGAAGAAAATCTACTGCGCTACGCCGAACAACGCCTGCGCGACATTCCACAGATGCGCATTTTTGGCGAAAGCAATGAGAAAAGTGGCGTCATCTCGTTTCTTGTGGGCAAAGTTCACCCGCTCGACCTTGGCACGCTGCTCGACAAGACTGGTGTGGCCGTGCGCACGGGTCATCACTGCGCGCAACCGCTCATCGATTCGCTCGGAATTCCCGGCACTGTGCGCGCCTCGCTGGCTATGTACAACACAAAAACAGAAATCGACCAGTTCATCGAAAAGATTGGAAAGTGCCTGAAAATACTTTGTTAGTAGCAAGATATGAGTAGCAAGTAGCAAGACTTTGACCCTGCAACTAGCAGTGGATACCGCAATCTGAAATTTGAAATTTGCTAATCTATTTTATCATAGGAATCATTGCCACGGCAGCGATTGTTTGGTTGATTATTGCCATTAGGCGCACCAAGCCAGCCGAAGAGCCGAAGCCAGTCGACATTCCAGCCGACTGCTGCGGAGCGCATGCCGTGTGCGAGCGCGACAGTCTGCTCACCAAAACTACGCAAATAGTCTACTTCGACGACGAGGAGCTCGATGCACTGCAACACAAGCCATTAGAGCAGTTTTCGGCACAAGATTTGCAGATGATAAGCGATGTTTTCTACACCCTTCGCGAGCAAGATGTGGCTGGTTGGCTACGCTCGTTGCAGTTGCGCGACATAGCCCTGCCCGACGAACTTCGCGACGAAGCACTGCTCATCGTTAGCGAAAGGCGCATGAAAAAAATTGAGAAATAGACAACGCACATCGCCCCAGCATTATGTTGATCGAAATTGATAAAGCATCTGGTTTCTGTTTTGGCGTGGTGAATGCCATTAAAAAAGCAGAAGAGGAGCTGCAGAGCAACGAAACGCTCTACAGTTTGGGCGACATAGTGCACAACGAGCAGGAGATGCGCCGACTGGCAGCCAAAGGATTGACCACCATTGAGCACGATCAGTTGGAAAATCTGCATGGCGAACGCGTGCTGATACGCGCTCACGGCGAGCCGCCATCGACCTACCAAACGGCGCAGCGCAACGGCATCAAAATAATCGATGCATCGTGCCCTGTAGTTTTGGCATTGCAGAAAAAAATCCGCAAAGCCTTCACCGAGCACCCCGAGGCGCAGATTGTGATCTACGGCAAACGCGGTCATGCCGAGGTAAACGGACTTGTGGGGCAAACCAACGGGCAAGCCACCGTGATAGAAAATCCCGACGAAATCGAGACACTCGATTTTGGGCGCGACATCATACTTTTTTCGCAAACCACGCAGTCGGTCGATGGCTTCAAAGCCCTTGTGGCGCGCATCGAGCATAGCATGAAAGACGGAGCGCAATTCTGCTACCACGACACCATTTGTCGCCAAGTGGCAAACCGTCTGCAAAACCTGCGCAACTTTGCCAAGCGTTTCGATGTGGTATTGTTTGTGAGCGGAGCCAAAAGTTCGAACGGCAAAGTGCTTTATGGCGAATGCTGCGCGGTGAATGCCAACAGCCATTTCGTCTCGACTTACGATGACATCGACCCAGAGTGGCTGCGCGGTGCGAAATCGATTGGTATCTGTGGCGCCACATCCACGCCAAAATGGCTCATGGAAAACATTGCGGATCAATTATCCAATTAACCAATTATCTAATTACCTGATTATCAATTGTTTAATTAAAAAATTAACGATATTTTTTTGAGAGAGAAACGGACACATGCGATGCGTCCCTACTTTATAAACTTTACGAACTTTACAAACTTTCAACTCTTATGTATAGAATAAATTGCATCGGCGTGCTGACATCGGGTGGAGATGCACCTGGAATGAACGCCGCCATCCGTTCGGTAACGCGCGCCGCCATATTCAACGGCATTCGCGTGAAAGCCATTTATCGCGGCTATCGCGGTCTGATTACGGGCGAGATCAAAGAATTTCACACCGAGGACGTGAGCAACATCATACAACGCGGTGGCACCATCATCAAAACCGCCCGCTGCACCGAATTCACCACGCCCGAAGGCAGAAAAATCGCTTATGACACCATGGTGCGCGAAGGCATCGACGCATTGGTGGTGATTGGTGGCGACGGCACATTCACTGGTGCAAGAATTTTCGCCCAAGAATACAACGTGCCGATAGTCGGTTTGCCTGGCACCATCGACAACGACCTGTGCGGCACCGATAGCACCATTGGCTACGACACCGCGCTGAACACCATTGTGGAGGCAGTCGACAAAATTCGCGACACCGCCAGCTCGCACGAACGTCTATTTTTCGTCGAAGTGATGGGTCGCGACGCAGGATTCCTTGCGCTGAATAGTGCCATTGCATCGGGTGCCGAAGCCGCCATCATTCCAGAAGAGCAGACCAACGAAGAGCAACTCGAGGAGCTGATTAAAAACGGTTTCCGCAAATCGAAAAATAGTAGCATTGTGATAGTGGCCGAAGGCGGCGGCGGCGCGACAGCCCTTGCCGAGCGCATGAAACGCGACTATCCCACATTCGACGCTCGCGTAACCATACTTGGGCACTTGCAGCGCGGTGGTTCGCCCACAGCTTACGACCGCATCATTGCAAGCCGCATGGGCGTGGCAGCCATCGATGCGCTACTCGACGAACAACGCAGCGTGATGGTGGGCATTGTGAACGACGACATCGTGCTTGTGCCTTTCACCAAAGCCATAAAAGACGACAAACCGATCAACAAATCGAAAATCAGCGTGCTGCAGATTTTGTCGATTTAGAGATTTCAGATTGTCGACAAAAAAAAATGGGCTGGATTCCGCTCGAGGATTTCAGCCCTTAATTTTCTGCAAATCAAAAATTTGGCGAATAGCAATAGGTAAGTTTAAGAAAAAAGTGTAATTTTGAAGTCTAGTTTTTAGCAAGTCCAACCGACAGCTCCACCATCACCGACCTTCGACACAAAAATATTAAACCATGGCTGAATTAGCAAAATACGGCGACATAGAAAAACTTGCTTCTGATGTAAAACAGATAATAGAGCAAGGTCGAAAGCAAGGAGCAGACGCTATTAGTTCTGCAATATGTATGACCAACTGGAAAATTGGTCAGCGTATTGTACAGGAAGAGCAAAACGGCGAAGCGCGTGCCGAATATGGTAAAAACATATTGGATAATCTCTCAAAACGATTATCGACAGAATATGGCGATAAAGCTGGGATAACCG
>CAVHRT010000131.1:0-4356 GCA_963638355.1 Flexilinea sp.
CGCCCACTGCTAGCGAAAAAACTTACAATCTTCCTAGCGGCATTTACATGGTGCGTGTGGCGAATCAGATCCTTAAAGTGATAATCTAAAATGCTGATATTCAGCGGATTGTTTGATTATGGACGAAATTTTGAAAAAAATATACCGAACGGCTGTCGATGAGTTGCGCGAGGCTTACTCTGCGGATGATTGGCGGCGTTTGCGTGGCGATGTGGCTGCGGCGTTGAGTAGTGGAAAATTGTTGTCCGAACAACTCGATCGCAGTTTGCAGACCGCATTTTTGGCGCATCGCGAGATTTCGCTCGGTCATCATGGCATCAGTGCGGTGGTGCTTTACGCGCTTCTGAAGTCGGAGAGCATCAGCATGGACGAGATTGCAGCGCGCTATGGCGAACCCACCACCACCATTGTGCGTGGATTGCAAAAAGCCTACGCTCTCTACGAGCGCAATGTGGCCATCGAAACGGAAAATTTCCGCAAACTGCTCATTTCGTTTGCCGAAGATGTGCGTGTGGTGATGATAATGATTGTGGAGCGACTCGGCACAATGCGCCATCTAGATGCTTATTCGCCCGACGAACAGCAAAAAATTGCTCGCGAAGCATCGTATCTTTACGCTCCGTTGGCGCACCGCATGGGACTTTACGCCATCAAGACGGAACTCGAGGATCTCTCGCTGAAATACACTTCGTACGACATCTACAAAGAGATTGCACGCAAACTGAACGAGACCAAACGTTCGCGCGACGCTTACATCGAGCGTTTCATCGAACCTGTGCGGCGCGAATTGGAGGCGCAAGGGCTCACTTTCAGCATAAAAGGGCGCACAAAATCCATTCACAGCATTTGGAACAAGATGCGCAAGCAGCAAGTGCCTTTCGAAAAAGTGTACGATCTGTTCGCCATTCGCGTAATAATCGATTGTCCCGAGGAGCGCGAAAAAGCTGCTTGCTGGCAGGCTTTTTCGGTGGTCACGAACATGTATTCGTACAACACCAACCGTCTGCGCGACTGGATTTCGGCACCGAAACCAAATGGCTACGAAAGTCTGCACGTTACCGTGATGGGCCCCGAAGGAAAATGGGTGGAGGTGCAAATTCGCACCAAGCGTATGGACGAAGTGGCTGAAAAAGGCGTGGCGGCGCATTGGAAATACAAGGGCATAAAGAGCGATTCTGCCAAAATGGACGAGTGGCTCGCCAACTTGCGCGAAGTGCTCGAGAGTTCCACCGATGCCACCGATAGCGAAGTCATCAACGAGTTCAAAATGCAACTCTACGATGACGATGTGTTCGTTTTCACGCCAAAAGGCGACTTGCACAATTTGCCGAAAGGCGCTACGGTGCTCGATTTTGCGTTTCATATTCACACCAACATCGGCTCGCATTGCGTGGGCGCAGTGGTGAACGAAAGGCATGTGTCGTTCAAATATGTGCTGCAAAATGGCGATCAAATCTCGGTTTTGACATCGCCAAACCAGACGCCCAAAGCGGAATGGATAAACTACGTTGTAACCTCGAAGGCGCGCCTCAAAATTCGCCAATGCATCAAAGAAATTGAGCATAAAGAGGCCAACGACGGGCGCGAAATTCTGTTGCGCAGGCTCAAAAACTGGAAGATGGATGTGCCCGATGGCGACATCACGCGGCTGGCGAAAAAGATGGGCTACAAGACGCTCACCGAGTTTTATGTGGCCATTCACAACGGCAAAGTGAATGTGCTCACGCTGCGCGATAAGTTGGTCGAACCCGAGGCAGAACCCGAAATTCCGCAACATTCGGCAGGCGGATTTGTGGCTGAAACCGAGTTGCAACGCATCTCGTCGCAGGGCGATGCGCTGGTGATCGATCGCAACCTGAAAAATGTGGACTACACGCTGGCAAAATGTTGCAACCCAATCTATGGCGACGATATTTTTGGCTTCGTGACCATCAACAACGGCATAAAAATTCACCGAAAAAACTGCCCGAATGCTCCGCAGATGATCGAAAAATTCGGTTATCGCATAGTGAATGCGCGCTGGAGTGGCGAAAAAAATGCTGGCGGCGAATATCCTATCACGCTGCGAATTATTGGCAAAGACGATATTGGCATTGTAACGAACATCACCTCGGTCATCACCAAAGAGAGCAATGTGAATATGCGCTCTATCTCGGTCGATTCGCACGATGGTCTGTTCGAAGGCAACATCACTGTGATGGTGAAAGAGGTGGCGCAACTCGAACAACTCATTCGCAAAATCCGCTCCATCAAAGGCGTGAAACAAGTCTACCGCAGCTAAAAATTAGCAGTGAGAAGTTAGTAGTTAGTAGTGATCGGTAGCCCAAAACCAACTGCAGAAAGTTGTGGATACCGACAATCTGAAATTTGAAATCTGAAACTTGGAATTGAGGATGAACGCAGTTCTAATAAACATTGGCGACGAATTACTCATTGGGCAGGTGGTGAACACCAACGCCTCGTGGATGGCCGCCGAACTTGAGCAGCACGATGTGCATGTGCAGCGTGTCATCACCATTGCCGACGATTTGGACGACATTGAGCGCACGCTTTGTGAAACCGTAAAAGCCGATGTAGTGCTGATTACGGGCGGGCTTGGCCCTACGAAAGACGACATCACCAAAGAGGCGCTTTGTCGACATTTTGGGGCAAAATTGGTGGTCGATCAGCCGTCGTACGACAATGTGCGCGACTATTTTGCCAAGCGCGGGCTGCCATTTTCCGAAGTGAACAAGCAGCAAGGCATGGTGCCCGATTGTTGCGAAGCGTTGCTCAACCGTGTTGGCACTGCGCCCGGCATGTGGTTCGAGCGTGATGGTCGCGTGGTGGTGTCGTTGCCCGGCGTACCACACGAAATGCGCTGGTTGATGACAACCTACGTGCTGCCGCGATTGTCGCAGCGCATGGGGCGCGAAGCTATTTTGCACAAGACCATTCTCACCTGCGGATTGGGCGAATCGTTTCTGGCCGAACGCATTGCCGCTTGGGAAGATGCGCTGTCCAAGAATTTTCGTCTTGCCTATCTGCCCGACGCTGGAAAAGTGCGGTTGCGCTTGTCGGCTCATGGCGCAAATCATGCTGATTTGCAGGCGCAAATGGATGCTGAAGTGGCAAAACTTGTCGCCATTATTCCAGAATTTGTCTATGGCTACGACGACGAAACGTTGGCATCGGTTGTCGGAAAAATGCTTTTGCAGTGCGGTGCAACGCTTGCCACGGCCGAAAGTTGCACTGGCGGCACATTGGCGCATCGCATCACCGAGGTGGCTGGCGCATCGCAATACTACAAAGGTGGTGTAGTGAGCTATTCTAACGAGTTGAAAATGAATTTGTTAGGCGTGCATGAATCTACGCTCGAACAGTTTGGCGCAGTGAGCGAACAGACCGCTTGCGAGATGGCAGCAGGCTGCCGTCAAAGGCTCGTTGCTGATTATGCTGTGGCGACAACGGGCATTGCTGGTCCTACGGGAGGCAGCGACGAAAAACCGCTTGGCACAGTGTGGATTGCCGTGGCTACGCCAAATGGTGTCGCGGCGCAACGCTATGTGTTTGCCACCACGCGCGCGCAACACCAAGAACGCACTGCCAATCAGGCGTTGTTCGATCTGTTTACGAGAATAAAGAGCGAAGAATAAGGGGCAAAGATTGTTTAGTCGATGTACTTAAATTCGCCTTTGCGACTGAAAACCAAATCCATACCGTTGCTCAGCGAAACCTCGTAGTTGCTATGCTCGTGGCTTATCTCCATAATGCAACTAGACGAAAAATGCTGATCGACATAGGTCTGAATGGCGTTCATGACGATGCCAGTGGGCAGACAATCAGGTTCGCAACTTACTTCGGTCCACTCGCCATGGCGGTCGAATTCAATTTTGTAACCATTCGAGAAATAGACATCGTACGAACGGCCGATAACGCTTGGATCTTCGGTAACATACGAAATCTCTTCATCGCCAAAATAGAGTTCGACGAACTTTTGCGCGGCATTAGGCAGTTCGCTGTAGGTGATGTGTTGGTCGTTGCGCTCGCACGATGCAAAAATGGTCAAAAGTGCAGCGGCTAACAAAATCTTTTTCATAGGAATGAAATTAAATGGTTGAAAATATGATAATTAGTTTGGCAAAGTTACGCAAAAAAATTTGAATGACAAAATTTTTGCCATCTGTCCAAATTTTGCTACCTTTGTGCAACTTTTTCACACCATATATTATAGGCTGAAATTATGAAACGATTTTTCTATATTTTGCCGATTGCGCTGCTATTCTGCTCGTGTCGTGGCGGACAGGGCATGTTGCCAAATCCTGCTGGCGCTGCTGGCGAAATGCTCATTGTAATCGACGAATGCTATTGGCGCAG
>CAVHRT010000132.1:0-4274 GCA_963638355.1 Flexilinea sp.
TCGCAAAATCATTTCGCAAAAAATCAACCTAAAGACATGGCAAATACGCAAGACAAAAACAAACGACGCAAAAACCAAGTTACCGACATCGACCCTGTGGGCAGAACAAAACCCAAAGCGCTGGAAGTGGAAGAGGCGGTGCTTGGCGCACTGATAATTGACGGCGAAGCCATTGACAAAGTAGTGGACATTCTTACACCTGAAACCTTCTACAAGCCCGAGCATACACTCATTTATCGTGCAATGGTGGAACTTTTCAGCAAAGGAGCTGATGCCGTAATCGATGTTCACACCGTAGTCGAGCAATTGCGCAAAGATGAGGCACTCGAAGATGCGGGCGGGCTTCCGTACATCTACGAGCTAGCCAACAAAGTGGCTTCGTCGGCACACGTCGTTTTCCATGCACAAATCCTCGCCCAGAAAGCCATTGCGCGCAAACTTATCGACATAACCACCGAAATTGAGGGCGAGGCTTACGACGAGACTGCCGATGTGGAAGATCTGCTGCAACGAGCCGAAGGACAACTGTTTGAACTGTCGCAAAAGCGTCTGAAAAAAGGCGTTACGCAGATTGATCCAGTGATTGAACAGGCCATTGAACGACTGAACAATGCCGCCAAACAGGTGGGCGGCATGAGCGGATTGCCAAGCGGTTTCCACAAGTTGGACCAAGTAACTTCGGGTTGGCAAAAATCGGATTTGATAATCATTGCGGCGCGTCCAGCCATGGGCAAAACGGCATTTGTGCTTTCGATGGCAAAAAATATAGCGGTCGACCAAAAAATTCCCGTGGCAGTATTTTCGCTCGAGATGTCGAATGTGCAGCTGGTCAACCGTCTGATAGTGAATGTCTGCTCGATCCCGAACGACAAGATAAAAAGCGGTCAACTGGAGCCGCACGAATGGCAGCAACTCGACGCAAAAATCAAAAACTTGCAGGGCGCCCCACTCTACGTGGACGACACCGCAAACCTTTCGATTTTGGAATTTCAAACCAAAGCGCGCCGCCTGAAAGAGGAGCACGACATTCAGTTGATCATCATCGACTATCTGCAACTGATGAACGCTTCGGGCATGCGTTTTCAGAGCCGTGAGCAGGAGGTCAGCACCATTTCGCGCTCGCTCAAAGGCTTGGCCAAGGAGTTGGACATTCCGATTATTGCGCTGTCGCAGTTGAACCGTAACGTCGAAAACCGCGGTCAGGGTTCGGTCGAGGGCAAAAAGCCGCAGTTGTCGGACTTGCGCGAATCGGGCGCCATAGAGCAGGATGCCGATATGGTCTGCTTCATTCACCGCCCAGAGTACTACAAAATTTATGAAGATCCGACCACGCACAAAGATCTGCGCGGCGTGGGCCAGATAATCATTGCCAAACACCGTAACGGTGCCACGGCCGACATCGACCTGCGTTTCAAGAGCGAATACATACGTTTTATGAACGAGGAAGACGACGAAAATGCAGGCTACGGTCAGCTGCTCGAATCGCACATCAATGTCGAAAATGCAGCGCCAGCAGCCCCCGCGCCAAGCGATTACGATCTGCCGCAACAAAGCGAAGACGCACCATTTTAACAAACTATCTACGCTCAATCTTCAACATTCTAAAAATCTGAAAATCAAATGGATAACAACGAAAAACAAGAAATTAAACTGCCTGAAAACGCCAATCGCGAACTAAAGCCAGGCGAAAAATACGAACCGATTTTGCCAGCCAACAAAAATTTTCCCGAAGTGAGCCTCTATTCGGTCACTTGCGGTGTGTTGATGGCAGTGATTTTTTCGGCTGCGGCTGCCTATCTCGGACTGAAAGTGGGACAAGTTTTCGAAGCCGCCATTCCTATTGCCATCATTGCGGTGGGACTGTCGAGCGCCACAAAACGCAAAAACGCGCTAGGCGAGAATGTCATCATTCAATCGATTGGCGCAAGTTCGGGAGTGATAGTGGCAGGCGCCATTTTCACACTGCCTGCGCTCTACATTCTGCAAGCGAAATATCCCGACATCACAGTCAATTTCATGCAAGTGTTCCTCAGTTCGCTGCTAGGCGGCATTCTTGGAATTTTGTTTCTGATACCGTTCCGCCGCTATTTTGTGAGCGACATGCACGGCAAATATCCATTCCCCGAAGCCACCGCCACCACGCAAGTACTCGTCTCGGGCGAGAAGGGCGGCAGTCAGGCCAAACCGCTCATCTGGGCGGCACTCATTGGTGGCATCTACGACTTTTGCGTATCGACATTTGGCGCATGGAGCGAGACTTTGAGTTCGCGCATGACCGCTTGGGGCGATGCTCTGGCGACAAAAGCAAAATTCACTTTTTCGATAAACACCAGCGCCGCGGTACTCGGTTTGGGCTACATTGTTGGACTGAAATACGCCGCCATCATCTGCGCAGGATCGCTGTTTGCTTGGTGGATAATAGTGCCACTGTTGGGCATGACTACGCAGGATTCGGTGATGCTTAGCACCATGGAACCAGAGTGGATTTTTGCGAATTATGCTCGCTACATCGGCATTGGCGCCATTGCCATGGCTGGAGTCATTGGCATTGTGAAATCGTGGGGCGTGATTAAAAGTGCCGTTGGATTGGCAGGCAAAGAACTCGGCGGCAAAGGTAAAGCCATTGCGCAAGCCGTGCCTCGCACCGAGCGCGATCTAACCATGAAGTTTGTGGCAATAGCCGTCGTTGCAGCGCTCGTCATCACATTTTTGTTTTTCTATCTGGGCGTAATTCACAATCTGTTCCAATCCATCATCGCATTTTTGGTGGTGGCTGTCATCGCATTTTTATTCACCACCGTGGCAGCCAACGCCATCGCCATTGTTGGTTCGAATCCCGTTTCGGGCATGACGCTGATGACGCTCATCATCGCCTCGGTAGTGCTGGTTGCCGTTGGACTGAAAGGCACGAGCGGCATGGTGGCGAGCATGGTTATTGGCGGTGTGGTTTGCACGGCACTGTCGATGGCTGGCGGCTTCATCACCGACCTGAAGATTGGTTATTGGATTGGCACGACACCCGCCAAACAGGAGACTTGGAAATTTCTTGGCACGCTGGTTTCGGCGGCAACCGTTGGTGGCGTCATCATCATTCTGAACAAAACCTACGGCTTTACGGGCGAAAATGCACTTGTTGCGCCACAAGCCAACGCCATGGCGGCAGTCATCGAGCCGCTGATGATGGGACAAGGCGCGCCATGGTTGCTCTACGGCGTGGGCGCCATCTTGGCACTGCTACTCAATCTGCTTGGTGTGCCAGCGTTGGCATTTGCGCTGGGCATGTTCATTCCGCTGCAACTAAATACGCCGCTCGTTGTTGGCGGACTGATCAGTTGGTTTGTAACCTCGCGCTCGAAAGATGCTGCCGTAAACCAAGCACGACAGGAGAAAGGCACGCTCATTGCCTCTGGCCTGATAGCGGGCGGTGCACTGATGGGCGTAGTAAGCGCTGCACTCAAATTTGCCGACCTCGACTGGTACATGCCCGAGTGGGCGCAAAGCAACGGCGCCGCCATCTGCGGACTCGTGGCCTATGCTCTGCTCATCACCTATTTTGTGTGGGCAAGCATGCGGAGGAAAGGTTAGAGATGAGAGATGATAGGTTAGAGAAAGTTAGGAGTGAGAAGTGTTCGCATCACAGATGGACAATGCGGTTTCATTCTTTCATTCGATAATAATTCGATAATTAAATTGTAGGGGCGAATGATTATTCGCCCGCGATGTAGGGACGCACCGCGTGCGTCCTTTCATTTTTCCGGATTACAATCCGAATAATACAACGAGCGCGGGATTACAAATCCCGCGCAACTGAAAGTTAAACATTTTTCTCCAAATACACAAGTCAATTTTACAAAATGCATTTTTTCTGCAATTAATAGCCAATCAATTGCACATAAACTACCCGACTATTTCTTCTGAGGGTAACAGACAACTCGTCGCTCGAAGTGATGAAACTGCTACATACATACTCACCTTTTTCTCTCTTCCATTTCCCAGATTTTTCTATCTGCTGAATAAATGCATTCGACGGTTTCTTATCGAGCATCAAAATATAGGTATCTGTATAATCAGGTCCACAAGGTTCGCGGTGAGAATACGCCAGTTCATAATTTGGCCAAGAAACGCCCGTATTTTCATCTAATAATCGAGATAGTCCATCTAAATTGTATGAACCATCGTTTTCCAACACAATTATGAACTCGTCAACGCCAATACCAATTGTAAGATCATATTTCTCCCAATCTCGTCTATAACGATAAGGGTATGTACCATCT
>CAVHRT010000133.1:0-4215 GCA_963638355.1 Flexilinea sp.
GGCAATAACTCGTCCCTATAATAGTCGAAAAATGGCGAAGCGTTGTAGGCGGCTTCCATGGCGCGCCAATGTTGCATTTGCCACGCGTGATGGTCCGATGTGCGCACATCGGCAAGTGGCGTGTGGTCGGTGTGAACCACGGGAATGGCCAGATTTTCGATGCCGTGAGCCGTGGCTATCTGGCAACGATTGGCGTAGGTCTGTTTGTGGTAGTGCGCCCGAATGTCGATCACGACTTCGCCCTGCACAAGCAGCCGAAAATATGGTACTGGTGCTAAATATGCTACGGGTAAAATATACAACATGCCACGAAAAATTATTGGGCTGCAAAAGTACGAAATTAGTGTGAAAGTGAAAAAGTAGAAAGTGAAAAGTCTGTAAGGTGGGGCGGGGGGCGGTGGAAGTGGGAAATTTTTTCAGAAAAAATTGGCGTTGTTTGTCAATTCAAAAAAAAGTTGTATCTTTGCACCGCCTTTCGAGTAAAGGCAAATAAGGTTTAACCAATAACATTTTCAAAACAAATGGCAACTAAAATTAGATTGCAAAGACACGGTCGCAAAAGCTACGCTTACTATCACATTGTCGTAGCCGACAGCCGTTCGCCACGCGATGGCAGAATCATCGAACGCATTGGTTCGTACAATCCAAACACCAACCCCGCAACTGTCTCGATCGATTTCGAGCGCGCATTGCACTGGGTTATGGTAGGTGCTCAGCCCACCGACACCGCTCGCAACATTCTTTCGGGCGAAGGTGTATTGCTGAAAAAACACCTGTTGGGTGGTGTAGCCAAAGGCGCATTCGACGAAGCAACAGCCGAGAAAAAATTTGAAGCTTGGAAAGCCGAGCACGCCAAAGTGCAAGAGGCTATCAAAGACAAAGATGCTTCGAAACTGGCCGAGAACCTGAAACAGCGTCTCGAGGCTGAGAAGAAAATTAACGAGGCTAAAGCTGCTGAGTTGGCTAAGAAGAAAGCCGAGGCTCTCGAAGCCGAAGCCGCCAAAGCCGCTGCCGAGGTTGCTGCCGAAGCTCCCGCTGAAGCTCCTGCCGCCGAGGCTCCCGCTGCTGAATAAGTCGCGAAAAAACAAACCACAAGTCCGATTGAAAAATCGGACTTTTTTTTGTGCTGAAAAATGCGTAACTTTGTAGTTTTTTTGTATGCCTTCGAACATCGCAAAATATCGCCACGAAATAGCCGACACCATTTGGCTGATGCTGATGCAGGGATTGACCTACATTGCACCGCTGCTGGTGTGGCCTTACCTGATGCGCACGCTCGGCGCCGAACGGTTTGGCTACATCGGTTTTTCGCAGTCGGTGGTGCTGATGCTGATGCAGGTGGTCGATTTTGGGTTCAATTTCACCGCGACCAAACAGATAGCCCAAGCGCAGGGAAATCAGGAGGAGATTGACCGCGTGGCTTCGTCGGTGATGATGGCAAAAATACTGTTGCTTGGTGTGTGCGCGCTGGTGGTGCTTGGCATCGAGTGTGTGCCGCAGTTTGCCGACTATCGCGCAGTGCTTGGCGTGCTGTCGCTGACGGTGGTATCCAACATTTTCTCGTTCTCGTGGCTTTTCCAGGGATTGGGCAAAATTCGCACCGTTTCGATAGTCACCTCGCTGTGCAAAATTAGCATTCTGCCGCTCACTTTTGTGTTTGTGCATTCTGCCGACGATGTGACCATCGCCGCCGTGCTGCAGGCGAGCATTTATGTGGCGGCGTCGGGCATCACTTGCATTATTTTGCATAGGAAAAAATATGTGCATCGCTGGAATTTGCGCCCTGCGTGGGCAGAGGTGCGCAGTCAGCTGAAAGGCGGATTCAACCTCTTTTTGTCGAACATGGCGACGGCGCTCTATACCACTTTTTTTGTGGTGATTTTGGGCTTTTTCGAACCTGCTGAGATCGTCGGAAAATACACCGCTGCCGAAAAACTTGTGCGCGTGGCGTGCTACTTGGTTTTCATTCCGATGACGCAGGCTTTTTTTCCGAAGGTGAGTGCCATGGCAACCACGCAAAGTGCCGAAGCCAAAGTGCTTATTCGTCGCATTTGTGGGCTGCTGCTTTTGCTGATGAGCCTGCTTGCCGTGGCTTTCCTTGTGGGCGCCGATCTGATAGTCGACCTGCTGCGGCGCGAACAGTACGCTGGCACCGAAAATTTGCTGCGCATCATGGCATTTGTGCCGCTGGTGGTGTCGATTGGCGGCGTGGTTGGCGAACTTGGTCTGATTGGTTTGGGCGACGAGCGGGCAAAACAGAAATACCGCAATGTCTATTTTGTGGCGGGCGGTGCAGCGTTAGTTTTTCTGGTGGCGCTAACTCCATTTCTCGGCGTCGAAGGCGTGGCAATCAGCCTACTGCTCACCGAATCGGTGGTGTGTGGTGGCATGATTTTTTGGTATAAGAAGTTGTTAAAGTGATTTTTACGCTGATTATATTGTGTCTGTTTTTGCTGGTCGTAAGCTACATTTGCTCTCGGCAAAATATTTTTTCGCCGATGGTGTTGACGGCTAGTGTGTGGTTAGTTTGCATTGTGTTATTTTTGATTTTGCCACATCATTTGCCAGAATTAACGTCGCAATTCTGTACTGCTATTGCGCTGTGGCTCAGTGTTTTTGCACTAAGTTCACTTGCTGTGCAATCGTGTCATTTCCCAGATTATAATTATTCATTTTCAAAAACGGTTCGCGATTTTTATTTTTTTGCATCTATTTGTTGTATACCGCTACTTGCTATTTTTGTTTACAATGCACTTCATTTTGGGACTTCGGGTAATTGGGCATGGAATTTGCGAGCAGCAGCGCTTGGTTATGGTGAAAATTCGTCGAAAACATATTACGCTCCGTTTTATAGCTGTCTATGGCAAGTCACTTATTTGTTTTATGTAATCGATTGTGATAAAAAACATTGGCGACGAGCAGCTGTAATGTTTTGCTTAGTCTTGGGTTATGCTTTTGCGACAATGTCGAAAACGTTGATTCTCAATGTCTTTGTAATGACGATATTTATTTTATACAGGCGAAATATCATTAAATTAAAACATATATTTATAGGCGTACTAGCGTTATTTGTTGGATTATTTGCACTTCAGGCTATACGCCAGGCCATGACAATAAACGAGGGTACAGCTAACGATACACTTGTGCTTTATCTTTTGAGTAGTATGTCGGCATTTGATACAGTAACTCCATTTTCTTCGGAAAATTTTGGAGAGAATACGTTACGCATTTTTTATGCCATTGGATATAAGATTGGTCTTACAAGTACAGAGCCAATAAATCCAATTTTGCCATTCATTGATAAACCCATATACACCAATACATACACAACTCTTTATCCTTTTTTTAAGGATTTTGGATATTGGGGTATTGGTATTGGTGCTGCCATTATTGGTGCATTATTTGGATGGATTTTTAAGAAACAACAATCTGATAGTCAAGCGTTTGTGATAATTTTTGCTTATTTTTGCACAACTTTGATAACGCAATATAATGGCGAAAGTATACTTACTAATTTTGCAGGGCATACAAAGATAGTACTCTTAATTTGTTTACCCTACATTGTTGGGCGTTATCATCTGCTCGATAAAAGAAAATGAGTTACAATTTTGTAATAGTTATAGTGCTTTATCGCATGAGTGCGAGTCAAAGTAAGGCTTACCAAGGACTTTGTAGTTGTTTTACACCAGAACAACTTGATAAAATACTTTATTTGCACGATAATACGCATAATAATATTCAACTCTCTGGAGCATATAATGCTGCCCTGCGACAAGCGCAACAACGTCATGCACGTTGGCTTGTTTTGTTTGATCAGGATACAGAAGTAACAACTCAGTATGTCGAGGAGCTAATAAAATTTTCTGAAAATGCCGAAAAATACCAAGTGGCAGTTCCAATCTTAAGGGATGAGTCAGGACGCACTCTTTCTCCATTTTTTTACAATGAAAAATATGGACCATTTGCTGGAATTAGTTATAAACGGAAGAAAAATACCGATTGCCTTACTGCATTTAACTCTGGCGTAGTGTTAGATGTGGCATTGATGCAGGAGATAGGCGGATTCTCTGAAAAATTTCCGCTTGATTATCTCGATTATGACTATTTTTATAAATTTCATAAATGTGGTGTACAAATAAAACAGTTACCTATTACGCTTACACACACGCTTTCAGTAAATAGCAGCGAAAAACTATCGGTTGAACGCTATAATAG
>CAVHRT010000134.1:0-602 GCA_963638355.1 Flexilinea sp.
ATTCTTGGCATCGGAGCGTGAAAATCCGTTTGCTACGGTTATTTGCCCGCCGTTGGTTTCGATGACGATGTCGGCAAAGAGCAGGCCTGCTTTGAGCGATACGCTACCAATGTTGCTGCGCTGAATGATGGTGGTGTTGTAGCCAATGAGGCGCGCTTTGTAGAATGTAACTCGCTCGTCGTCTATCTCCAACTTGTCTGGGAAAATAACATTGCCACCAGTAACGCGGCTGGCTGAAAATTTGTAGGTCATGGTTTTGTTTCGTATTTTTTTACTGGTCGAATGGCATAGCCGAGGTAGCGTGCGCTGGTGAAAAGGCTCACTTGGCGCGAACTGAAACCCGCGTGCCAAGCGTTGTAAGGATTGCCCTCGCTCAGTGCGTTGGTCCAATAGTTGCCATATTTGTCGGTCGAGAGCGAGAGTTTGTCGTCGCGGTAGCCCGTGGTTGGCAGAAAAATGTAACTGTCTGGGTCATCTTTGGCCGTTACAATGTAGCCCGAAACGCCTTTGCCTTCGTAGTCGGTGGTCCAAGTCCAGTAGCAACTGTCGATGAGTTCTTGCCAATCTTTTTTGGTTGGCATGAACCATTCGCTGCCCCATGC
>CAVHRT010000134.1:612-4196 GCA_963638355.1 Flexilinea sp.
GGCGGCATCGTCGGCTGGCAGCAGTGTGCTAAGACTGTCGGCAGTGCGGTTGCGACCGCTGGTGATGTCGGTGCAGTATTTCTCGATGGCGTTGATTTCGCCATGTGCGTAGTTGCCCCAAGTGTAACGCTCTTTGGTGTCGATTTCACCCCAAGCGAAAAGACTGCCGATCTCTTCGGGTGCATTGGCGCCTACATTGAAGGTCGCCCATACTTTTGTGCCGAAGTCGAGGTATACATAATCTGGTGTGGCAGTTTGTGCGTTTGCCAACAGCGTGGCGGCGCACAGGGCGATGAGGAGTGTGATTCGGTTCATATCGAAGATTTCAAATTTCAAATTCTGAGCGGTGCGCTTGTCGAAGCGCAGTAACCAAGTCTTGCTACTTGTATCTTGCTACTTGCGACTGACAACCATTCGGCAAAATTACGAAAAAATATTGAACCTGCATCATCGAAAAAGAAAAATTTGTATTTTTGCACAAATAGTCCCGACAAAATCATCTGAAAGAAAATGGACAACGCGCTAAATATCGGCAAACTCTATTTCAAGGATACTTCGTTTGCGCACCTGATGAACAGGCGCATCTACAATGTGCTACTGGTGGCGAGTAACTACGACGCTTTCACGCTGGAGGAAGATGGGCGAATCGATGAGCAGATTTTCGACGAATATCATGCGCTGAACTTGCGCTATCCGCCGCGTTTCACACTGGCCAACAGTGCCGAGGCTGCCACGCGTTTGCTCCATCAGCGGTCGTTCGATCTGGTCATTTTGATGCCAAACAACGAGAGTTTCGACACTTTCGACTACGCCAAAGAGGTGAAACGTCATTTTCCTGAACTGCCCACGGTGCTGCTCACGCCATTTTCGCGGCAGATGTCGGAACTGCTCGAGCATAAGGACCTTGCCGCCATCGATTATGTGTTCAGTTGGCTTGGAAATAGCGATTTGCTGTTGGCCATCATCAAACTGCTCGAAGATTCGATGAATGTGGAGGCCGATGTGGCGTCGGTGGGTGTGCAGGTGATTCTGCTCGTCGAGGATTCGGTGCGGTTCTATTCGTCGCTGCTGCCACACCTATATAAAGTGGTGTTTCGCCAGTCGCTGTCGTTCATGACCGAGGCACTGAACGAACACGAACAGATGTTGCGCATGCGCGGTCGACCCAAGGTGGTGCTAGCGCGCTCGTACGAGGAGGCGATGGCCATCTACGAAAAATATCAGGCGAACATTCTTGGCGTCATCAGCGATGTCGATTTCCCGCGCGGCGGGCAGATGACCAAGCGCGCAGGCGTCGATCTTTGTCAGGAAATTCGCAAACACGATCCATTTTTGCCGATCATTCTGCAGTCGTCCGATGCATCGAACTACCAATATGCCGAAATTTTGCGCGGCTCGTTCATCGACAAAAACAGCAAAACGCTCGATCTCGAATTGCGCGAAGCCATCATCACAAAATTTGGTTTTGGCGATTTCGTCTTTCGTGATCCAAAAACGGGGCAAACCGTGGCGGTGTGCCGCAATCTGAAAGATTTGCAGACGCTCATCTTCACCGTGCCGAGCGATTCGCTCTATAACCACATGATGCACAACGACGTGTCGCGTTGGCTCTATTCGCGCGCTATGTTCCCGCTGGCCGAATTTCTGAAACAACTCTCGATGGAGCATGTGCGCGATGTTGATGTGGCGCGTCAGATAATTTTCGATGCCATAGTTGGCTACCGACGCATCAAAAACCGTGGCGTAATCGCTGTGTTTCAGCGCGATAGGTTCGATATGTACTCCAATTTTGCCCGCATTGGCGAAGGCTCGCTCGGCGGCAAAGCGCGCGGCTTGGCTTTTCTCGATGCCATGCTCAAACGCAACGAAAATGATACCGAATTCGCAGGAATGGACATCAACATTCCGCGCACGGTGGTGCTTTGTACCGACATTTTCGACGAGTTCATGACCTCGAACAACCTCTATCCGATTGCCCTGAGCGACGCTTCGGACGAGGAAATTCTGAACGCTTTTCTGGAGGCAAAACTCACCAAACACCTGATGGGCGACCTCTACGCGCTACTCACCACTATCAAGGGACCAATCGCCATTCGGTCGTCGAGTCTGCTAGAAGATTCTCATTATCAGCCATTTGCGGGAGTTTATTCTACCTACATGGTGCCATTTTGCGAAAAGAGCAAGACGCATACACTGATGATGGTTTGCGAAGCCATCAAGGCAGTTTACGCCTCGGTATACTACAAAGATAGCAAGGCCTACATGACTGCCACCAGCAATGTCATCGACCAAGAAAAGATGGCGGTGGTGCTGCAAGAGGTGGTCGGCACGAACCATGGCAGCCATTTTTACCCATCGTTTTCGGGCGTGGCGCGGTCGCTCAATTTTTACCCAATCGGCAACGAGCGTGCCGAAGATGGCGTGGCAAACATCGCCCTCGGTTTGGGAAAATACATTGTCGATGGTGGCATAACGCTCCGTTTTTCGCCATTGCATCCGCACAATGTGCTGCAAACCAGCACTTTAGACCTTGCGCTGCGCGAAACGCAAACCCGTTTCTATGCGCTCGACATGAACGAAAGTACCTTCTTGCCAAAGGTGAACGATGGCTTTAATTTGCTGAAACTGAGCGTGAAAGATGCCGATGCCGATGGTGCGCTGCAATATATCGCCTCCACTTTCAATCCTTACGACCAAGCCATTTATGACAATATCGAGGAAGATGGGCGGCGCGTAATAACTTTTGCCAACATTTTGCAGCACGGCGTGGTGCCGCTTGCGCCTGCGCTCGATGCCATTCTGAAGATGGGCGAACGCGAAATGGGCCGTCCTGTGGAGATAGAATTTGCTGCCAACATCGATGCGGCGGCGCGACACTGCCAATTCTATTTGCTGCAAATTCGTCCGATAGTCGACAACAAAGAGATGCTCGACGAGGATCTTTCGCAAGTGACTGAAGATGAAGCGCTTGTGATTGCTCGTCAGGCACTTGGACATGGCATCACCAACGATGTGAGCGACATTGTGTATGTGAAAACCGACAATTTTTCGCCGAGCAACAACCAACTCACCGCTTACGACATTGCCAAAATAAACGATGCGCTGATGGCCGAAAATCGCCATTACATTCTCATCGGACCGGGACGCTGGGGCTCGAGCGACGCGTGGTTGGGCATTCCTGTGAAATGGCCGCACATCTGCATGGCCAAAGTGATAGTGGAGTGTGGACTGCAAAACTACCGCATCGATCCGAGCCAAGGCACGCACTTTTTTCAAAATCTCACCTCGTTTGGCGTGGGCTATTTCACCATCAATCCTTATCTTGGCGATGGCTACATCGACTACGCCATGCTCGACGCGCTGCCAGCCTTGCACGAAACCGAATGGGTGCGCCATGTGCGGCTACCGCAGCCCACAACCATCAAAATTGATGGCAAAAAGAGCCTCGGAGTGGTCTTGTACGACAAAAAGAGTAAAGAATAAAGACAAAAGACAAAGAAATAAGGACAAAGGAGTAAGGACAAAAAAGGACAGCAGTAAAAAACTCTGTGTCCCGTCTTTATTCTTTGATCTTTACTCTTTAC
>CAVHRT010000135.1:0-4165 GCA_963638355.1 Flexilinea sp.
CAACACTCCTAACAATGTAAATGGATAGATTATATATGCAATTGTTTTTTTGAATATACGCTCGACTTTTGAGGGGTATCTAACTACTCCGAAATTATGAATTTCATGATAGGCTCTTCTGTAAAAGAAATCTACGAATTTTTTTAGCCGTGCAGATGGGATTAAATCGTAAATATAAATGTCTAGCCATAGACCCTGTTCTTTCAATTTTATAAACTCAGGATGATAGCAGTACGATTTCTTGTCGCGCACTCGTCCGGTATTAAAAAATGCATATTTATCAGTTGTCGTGTCCTGAAATGCAAATTGTTCAGGTAATTCTTTTATAAGAATTTCACGAACTTTCTTATAGTCTGTCTGCAATACGCTAATGTCAATGTCATCATCCCAAGGAATAAAGCCTTTGTGCCTAACTGCTCCCAAAAGAGTCCCAAATTCTATCCAATATGGGATATTGTGCGCTCGTAGAATTTTGTCTACTGTAATTAACATGTCAAGCATTCGTAGTTGAGCCTGCCTTAAAATCGACCCGTCCGGGTTATACTTTTGTTTTAAATCTTCCATTGCTAATAATTTTATTTGTAACAATATCCTCCACTTACCTCAATCACTGCGCCATTGACAAAAGCATTATGCAAAAGATATTTTGCAGTGTCTGCAATCTCTTCAACAGTGGCAAAGCGATGTTGGGCTGTTTTATCATTAATTCTATTTCTAATCTCTATCGGCTTGTTTTTTTGCCACTCGGTTTCGACAAAACCTGGGGCAATTACATTGACTGTCGTACCCGTGTTATCGAAATCTTTCACCAAGTTCTGAGCCATTGCGTGCAATGCCGATTTTGTAACTCCGTAGGGCAAAGACGTGGCATGTGGCAAGACTGCCATCATCGAACCAATGAAAATCAACCGCGAATTGGGTTGTATCTGATTCCATAAATCCCGAATGATAAAAAAGTGGCTGTTCACATTCACCTGCATCATCCGTAGCCAATCCTCATCTGTCAATTCTGCCGTTTTCTTTCTGACAGTCGTACCAGCATTACAAACAATGCAATGAATTTCCACATTTCTCAATCGATCCGTAAACCGATGTACATCGTCTATATTGCTTTGGTCAACCTTTTCTACTGAAAATGAGTCTTGAAAAGCAGAGAGTTTTTCTTTCATCTTCTCAACAGCAGAATCGTCCGAGCCATACGTGCCGTAGACAAAATAGCCCTCTTTTAGCAACATCTCCGTTATTGCCAAACCGATGCCTTTCGTGCTACCTGTAACAATCGCATTCTTCATACATTCTCTCATTTAACCACCTCTGGATTAGGTTGGCGATCTATTTCGTTCATCGTCTCACGATATCTATCCAAAATACTCTGCTTGATACTTGTAGACGATGCGCCCTCCCCGCGAGGGAAATAGAAAACCGTCACGCCGAGTTTCTTCAAATAGTCATATTTACCTAACCAGTCGTCACCAACAACAAAAACGTCAATATTCAGTTTCTTCACGAGTTCTGTATGATCTAACGAACGTTGCGGAATGACAATATCGGGGTATTTTAGAGCCTTCACAATAGCCAAACGCTCCTCGAAAGGAATGATAGGCGGTCTCTTGTAACTAGCCACAAGTTCATCAGTCGAAACGCCCACAATCAGCGTTCCGCCCAATCCACGAGCATATTCTATCATCTTGAGATGATTAGAATGAAACATATCGAATGTTCCACTAGTATAGACTACTATTTGATTTTTGTACATGATTAGTATGTTTATTTCTTGTTGTTTACCACTTCCCAATGTCCTACCTTGTCTGGTCCAATGCGGCGGAGGCGTCCTTGGGCTTTGAGTTTGGCTATTTGTGCTGCCGATCGTTCGTCTAAATCCTCTTTAAACGTTATCTTTCTATTCGCTGCCTCGCCTTGCACAATGGCTATTGGTACATCGGGCAGATAGCGGTGCAGAATGCCGCAATCGTCGGTGGCTTGCATGGCGGAATCTTTTATCGCTAACTGGTATGCTTGCGCTATTGTGCCGAGTCGAAATCCCTGCGGTGTTTGGGCGCACATCAGTTGCGCGCGTGGCGGAATGGAGCGCACCACATCGCCATCAATCACATAGATGGTGTCGGTGGCGGGCGTCGCCACAGTGGCGGCCTCGTGCTTTTCGAGCGCGGCACATACATCGGCTATTATGCGCTGGCTCACAAACGGTCGCGCCGCATCGTGCAGCAGCACATTAATGCCAGTTTTTTGCTCTTTAGTATCGACTATTTTTTCAATTTCGCGAATGGCATTCACGCTCGATTCCCAACGCTCGCGTCCACCCGCAATCACAAATTTCACCTTTGTCCAGCCATTTTTGCGGATCAAATCCTGCGCTGTCGCAATATAATCGGCGTGCATCACTATGCCAATGGCGCTGATGCAGTCGGCCCGCTCGAACGCCTCCACCGAATGCTCTAGAATGCTGCGTCCATCGCCGAGCGGCAATAGCTGTTTGGGCACATCGCCTCCAATGCGACTGCCCATTCCGCCTGCCAATATGATTGCGAAGTTTGTCATTCCGTAACCTCCCAATGTCCGCCTTTGTCCGAACTTTTCTCCGAACCTTTTGTGGTTTTGTCCGAACTTTTCTCCTATTTTTCGCTCATCTTTTCGCCACAATAACCTGCAAAGTTAATGATTTTTCGTGACACAATGGCAAGTTTTTTGCCATAATTTCGTCGCTCGTGATGCAAATTTTCAAAAAACTGCATTTTTCTTGCATGCAAGGCTCATTTTCTATGCAAAAATCGCTACCTTTGCAACCAGTCGGAGTCGAAATAATTTGCAGCAGATTTTCTGTTTTCCGCCCCTCGAAAGTTCATTTTTCTCTGAAAAAAGACTTTCCAAAGGCTTTTCTGAAGAAAAAAAGACTCCACGGGGTTCTTTTTTGAAGGATTGTAGTGTAGAAATTTGCCGAAAATCCGATGATCTTATTGAAGTTGTATTTTGTAATAAACACTTTTACTGCAAAGTTGTATATTTGAAAAAACACTTTTAGAGTATGCCGAAAGTCTCGATAATAATTCCAGTTTACAATGTGGCACAATATGTGGGGCGTTGCATGGAGTCGTTACGCAGTCAGACAATGCAAGACTTCGAAGTGCTGTTTGTTGACGACCATGGACAAGATGATAGCGTAAGCATCATACGAGAGTTTATCTCTGCTAATGGACTGAGTGAGCGGTGGCGTGTGTTGGAAACGCCAAAGAATAGTGGTCCTGCCATGGCGAGGAATATCGGCATACAGGCTGCAGAAAGCGAGTATATTGCCTTTGTCGACTCAGATGATTGGATAGAGGCGGATATGCTGGAGGTGCTCTACCACAATGCAAAGGGACACTTGGCCGACTTGAGTTCGTGTGCTGCGGTACTAGATTTTTCTGATGGCACTCACCGCATGATGAAAAACCCTTACATAGGCAGCGGAGTGGTTAGTAAGCAACGGCGTCGTTATTTATTGAGGCATTATGTCAGCAACTTCACTACTATGCTTTTTCGTCGTGAGTGGTTGCTCAACAATGGTATCCTGTTCCCTAATGCCAAGAGTGGAGAAGATAGCAGTTTTATGGGACAGTGCTACTTGATGGCAGAGCGGGTAGCACAGACCGATAAGCCAATGTACCACTATGTGATACACTCTCAGTCTATCAGTCACAAACGAGGTGTATGGCGTGGAGGTGAGAAGAAAAAAGCCTTCGAGGCTCTCTTGCGCTATGCACGAGAACATGGCGTATGGCACGAGTATAGGTTAGTGCTGCGTTGGGTGTATTTTAAGAAGGTAATTGTGACATCTATTACGGATTACCTACGTCTTTGAAACTCACTTAATGTTTGGCATCAAGCGTTGTGTTATCTTCCACAAGATGACGTTCTTGCGAGCCTTTGGATAAATATGTTTCATAAAGAAAGCACGCAGTCGGTAGTATATACTTCGCTGATATGCTCGTTGTTGCCTTAGCCGTTCTTGCACTAGACGAACACCCCAATAATTGCGACTATAACATTTGGCACTCTCTTTTGGTTGCTCAAAGATATTAAGGAGAAACGCATGTAGAGCCTTATCTGCCTCTTCTTTTAGGTGCATGTTATTAAGAGCAGGTTCTCTAAGGTATTGCTTGTATAG
>CAVHRT010000136.1:0-4116 GCA_963638355.1 Flexilinea sp.
ACACAAGTCTTGAACCAAATGCTAATCAAAGCAACGATCACGACGTGAAAAACGACACTAAAGAGGCTGTCGATCTTGGTTTAAGCGTGAAATGGGCCTCTTGCAATGTGGGTGCAACTTCCGAAACGGAGTATGGCAACTACTATGCGTGGGCCGAAACCTCGACTCGTAGCGAGTACAACTGGGAGAACTACAAGTATGCCTTTAGTCGCTCCGAATTGACTAAATACGGAGTAGATACCCTGACCACGCTTTTGGCAGTGGACGATGCTGCTACGGTCAATTGGGGAAAAGAATGGCGCATGCCAACCAGAGAAGAGTGGGAGGAATTGTTTGACAACTGCACGCGCACTTGGGAGACGAAAGACAAAATTCGCGGTTACACTCTGAAAAGCAAGAAAAACGGGAATTCGATTTTTATTCCTGCGGCAGGCTATCACCACGACCAATCAGGTTATAGCGCCAATCATGGTTACTATTGGTCGAGCTCGCTTTGCGAAAGCACTCCGTATGGGGCCTACTATGTCAATTTCGATTCCGATTTTGTGAATGTCGAGGTCTACTATCGTGTCTATGGCTATTCCATTCGACCAGTACAGGAATAGTCTATTACTCAGTACACACATTTAATAGTAGGGACGTGGCGCGCCACGTTCCTTTTTTTTATTATCGAATGAAATCGCACCTCTCATTTGTCACGCTTCCACGACCAACTGCAGAAATTTTTAATCAACCTCCTATCAACTCTCACCTATCAACTCTCACCTATCAACTCTCACCTATCAACTCTCACCTATTTTTATTCTTTTGTCTTTACTCTTTATTCTCTCCTAAATCCATCTCTCTAAAATTGAACAAACCGCCATGCGTGGCTTGGTTGGTAGTGTCACCATCGTAAACTACGCACGATGAGGCAATTTTATCGCCAAAGTTTTTCTCCAAAGCATTGATGTTTTTGAAAAAATCTGGGTTCGATGTCTTGCTCGATTTCACTTCGTAAAGGTGCAGCGAAGTGTTTTCTTGCGCCACAATGTCAATCTCCGTTCCTCTGCTTTCGCGGTAAAAAAACAGATTATTCTCCTGACCATTATTAAATCGGTGTTTCAGCATCTCCAAAACTACTAAATTCTCGAATATTCCACCGCGCAGAGGGTGAAAATCGAGTTGCTTTGGCGACTGGATGCCGAGCAGGAAACAGAGTAGTCCTGTGTCGTAGAAATATATTTTCGGCGTTTTTGCCAATCGCTTGTTGATGTTGGCGTAGTAGGGGTGCAGCCGAAAAACGATGTACGATGCCTCCAAAATGCTCAGCCACTCTTTGAGTGTTACCGACGACACACCCACTTCGTTCGATAGCGAAAGCAAATTGCACTCCGAACCAACGCGCCCAGCACAAAGTCTGATGAATGTTTGAAATGTGCTCAAATCCTTGATTTTCAGCAGTTGCCGCACATCGCGCTCGACGTATGTGGTGTAGTAGTTGCTGTAAATTCTGTGCGCGGGAATGTGTTTGTCGAACAGTGCTGGGTAAAATCCATTGAAAAGAATTTCGCTAGTTGGTCGTTGTTTGTAGTCTTTCAGTTCGTCGAGCGAAAGCGGTAATAGCGTCAGCACGGCGGTGCGCCCACAAAGCGACTGCGAAATGGAGTTGAGCAGTGTAATGTTGCAACTGCCAGTCAGTATAAATTTCCAGTCCGAATCCTCGTCGACATACACCATCAGATACGATAGCAGCGACGGCAAAGTCTGTATTTCGTCGATGATTACATGTTTGCCCGAATGCGCGAAAAAGTTTTTGGGGTCGCGTTCAATCTCCTGGCGCAGGCTGATGTCTTCCAAGTTGAAATAGGTGTAATCTGGGAACAGATTGCGACAGAGTGTCGTTTTGCCCACCTGTCGCGGTCCTGTGATGGTTATCACCTGATAATATTTCTGACATTCAAGAATTTCGCTCGAAAGTTGACGATAAATGTAATCCTTCATAGTGTGCAATTTTAAAGTTGAACTTTAAATTTGTGCAAAGGTAGACTTTTATTTTCGACTCACCAAACAAAATCGGATTTTTTTTTGTGGAAAATCCTGCACAATTTTAAAGTTGTACTTTAAATCTGTGCAATTTCCAGTGTTTGAGTCGGTAAAAATGTAGAAATACGCAAAAAAATCGAGGCAAATGGTGGTTTCCCCGTCGTGCGGAATTGTAAATCCACGAAAAACGGACGCACTCGGTGCGTCCCTACACTTCAACACTTCAACTATTCAACCTCGCTATCCATCCGTCATGCGAATACTCCTAACTCCTCACTTCTAACTGTCCTGTCTTTATTCTTTTGTCTTTACTCTTTACTCTTTACTCGCTAATTTAACATGTCGTTTGTCGATTTTTTAGCGATTTAACTAAAAATTGAAAGAAAAAGTGCACTGAAAAGAAAAAAATAGTAATTTTGCGGCGCATTTAGCAATAATTTTTTCAAACCAAAAAGTTTTAAGATGAAAAAGATTTTTACTTTCGTTGCTCTAGTAGCAACGGCAGCGAGCATTGCGGCCGCTCCTGCACTGAACCTGAACGCGCTGCAGAATTTCGGCACTGAACAGAAGTCCGAAATCGAACTGAAAAAGCAAGAAATTGCTTCGAAATTCACTCCAAAAGCCATTGCGGTGAAAGCCGTAGCCGACGATGCCATCATCGACATCAAAGTCGACAACATCACCGACTCGTCGGCAGTGGCAACCATCACGCCAACCGACCTCACAGCGCGCTGGTATGTAACCTACACCACCACGGCTGCGTACAAAACCATGCTCGACTCGCTGAAAAGCACTGACAGCATTGTCGACCACTACATTAACTTGGTGGACATGGAGATTCAACTTGCAAATGCGTACGCTGCTTTGGGTTGGGGCAAACCAGCCTATATTAGCGACTACACGCATGTTGCTGCTGCCGACACAACGTTGAAAGTGCTTGTGCCAAAAACATCGTACACGGTGCTGGCTTTCTATGTCGACTCGCTGAACGGCGAGTATCACACCAACTACAAATTGGCAACGGCCGAGTTCACCACTGCTAGTGTTGCAACAAGCGATAATGTAATCACACTCAATGTGAAAGATGATTCGCTGCACATTGCTACCTCCAACGCCGATGGCTATCTGCTCTACGTTGCACAAAAAGATTCACTCGATAAATTGCTCATTGGCGGGCGTACTGTCAACGATCTTTTTGAAGTCGTTGTGCCATATCTGCACGAAACAAGTTATTGGGACGACCTCTATTTCTCGGGCGACACAACATTTGCAATCGCCGATTTGATGCCAACTTTCTACACTGCCGATGGAACATATATGGCTATTGCAGTTCCTTGTGTTGAGCGCGGCTACCGCAATGGCGATGCCACAACGGTAGATTTCTCGTACACCAAACCCGCTTCAACAACCTACAACATTACGCTCGAAACCGCCGAGGCTACAAGCTATGGTTACGACGAATACACTGGATTGTTCGAAATTCAAACCACATTCTATCAGAAAGATAAGGAGGCCAAACCAACGCTCACCTTCGACTTGTATGCAGCTGCTAATCAATCGCTTGTGGGCGATTTCACTGTAGAAGAAGAAACACTCTACACTGGAATTCAAACCTCGTGGATTACTCTGAAAACGGGTGACGAATGGATTAGCGATGGCGAAATCAAAATTGAATTGGTCGAGAAACGCGCCGACTCTACCGCCGTCTACAATGTATCGGGCTATGTTGCAATCGACAACTTTACGAACGATACTTGCCGTTTTAGCGGAAAAATCATCGCTGTTGGCTACAATGAAAGCGGCAACAAAATCGAACTCGAACGCAAGCCGAAAACCTATGATGTAACCATCACCAAAGGTATTGGCACAACTTACGGCTATGACGACTACATGAAACTTTATCAAATGTACTTCTCGTTCTACACGGGCACTAGCATAAAAGAGACGCCAAACTTTACTTTCACGCTCTATGCCGAGGCTGAAAATTCGCTCATTGGCGACTATTCGGTCGACGATTGGACAATCTATTCGTACTACGGCACATCGTACATCACCTTCGATTCGGGCGATGAAAATGTAGATGCTGGCAGC
>CAVHRT010000137.1:0-4053 GCA_963638355.1 Flexilinea sp.
CCTTTTACTAAAAGATATGCCGCTCTGAAAGAAATTGCCGAAGAAGCCTATCGCTATTTTCGAGAATTAGACAATGAGATCTTGTCTTTGCGTAAATGAGAATTGCTAAAATATAGTGCAAGATTCGTATATTCGCATTGCGCGGGATTTGTAATCCCGCGCTTGGCGTATTTAGGCATTTTTTGAACCCTTCCCCTGCCGTGGGCGGGTACTCCCCTTGAAAAGGGGAGAGGGCGGTATCAACAACGATGGCGCAAAACAAAAATAACCCGCAAGACCAACACTGGCGCGAAAATGTCCCCTTTGCAAGGGGACGAGCGCAGCGGAGGGGTTTGATGAGAAATAAACAATGAAGAATGAATAATAGTGGTATCCGCAGCCAACTGCAATTGGTCAGAGCCAGTAGGGACATAGCGTGTCGCATCTACTTTTTTCTTTAATTCGCTGATTTTCAGCAATATAAATAATTTGCTATCTCGTATTACCGGGCGAAAGTTGAAGATTTTTGTCAACTTTCGCCCGGTAATAATTGTTTTTTGGCTGCAGACCGCTGCGACATTCGCCCATTAAGTTATTGATTTACTGATTTATTTCTCCTTAAAATCAGCACCAGCACGCCAAGGGCAATCAGCGGCAGACTGAGCCATTGTCCCATGTCGAGGGTCATGTTGCGCTCGAAAGGCTCTTGCACCTCTTTCAGAAACTCGATGGCGAAGCGGAATATGCCCACCAGAAGCATTATCAGACCGAGAAAAAATCCGTCGGGCAGGCGACGATGTGCGTACCACACGGCGGTGGCAGCGAACAGCGCAAGATAGAATGCTGCCTCGTAGATTTGCGCTGGGTGGCGCGGATTGCCGTCGTAGAGCGGAAAGATGAACGCCCACGGCACATCGGTTGGCGCGCCCACAATCTCGGAATTGAAAAGGTTGCCCACGCGAATGAGCGAACCCGCCAACATGGTGGCGATGGCCAACAGATCCGATAGTGGCCAAAAATTTACTTTATTTCGCCTACAAAAAAGCCACAGCGCCAACGCCACGCCAGCCGCTCCTCCGTGACTCGCAAAGCCGTGATAACCAGAGAATTGCCAACTGCCATCGCTCAAAATGGTGACGGGTAGAATTATTTCTAAAGGGTGCGCAAGGTAATAATTTGGTTCGTAGCAGAGGCAATGCACCAGCCGCGCGCCAGTAAAAATCCCCACAAAAAGATAGATGAGCAGCGATTCGAACTGACTTTGCGTGTAGCCCATTCGCTTGAGGCGCACATACAGATACCAGCCAGCCAAAAACAACCCGAGCGCAAAACAGATGCCATACCAGCGCAACGTGATGCCGCAAACAGTGCCAATTTCGGGCGCAAAAGGCCAAGTGACGAATAAGTTCATAAAGTGGAAAATGGAATTATTTCTAATTTCTAGATTTTTAATTTCTAGTTAGAAAAGTTTCTAAGTTTCTAATAGTTTGACATTGTTCTTAGTTGTAGGGACGCGGCGTGCCACGTCCGTGTCTCATAGTTGCAGTGGGTTGCAAATTATCGTGATATTCACCATTCAATGATTCGATGATTGCAACGGTCATAGTCATCGTCAAAAGTCATAGTTTGAACTGCTTTGGAACTTCGTCGATCAGCGAAAACAGTTCGTCTTTGGTTTCGGCGCGGAGTAGGGCGATGCGCATTGGGCGAAAATGGTCGATGCCTTTGAACATGGGCGCAAGTGCCAAGTGGCGGCGCGCATGCACTATGCCGCTATGCTCGTTGCCCACCCAATCGATGCTGCGGCAGATGTACTCCTTCATTATCTCGGCTTGCTCGGCGTAGGTTTTTGGCGGTAGCAGTTCGCCAGTGGCGAGGTAGTGTTTCATCTCGTCGAAAATCCGTGGGTGACCGATGGCGGCGCGCCCCACCATCACGGCATCAACGCCATAGCGGTCGAAACACTCGGCAGCGCGCTGTGGTGTGGTTACATCGCCATTTCCGATGATGGGAATGTGCATGCGTGGGTTATTTTTCACTGCGCCAATCAGCGTCCAATCGGCCTCGCCTGTGTACATCTGGGCGCGCGTGCGACCATGAATGGCCAATGCCTGAATGCCGCAATCCTGTAACGCTTCGGCAAGATCGACAATTATTTTCGAGCTATCGTCCCAACCGAGGCGCGTCTTCACCGTAACGGGAATTTTCACGGCTTGCACCACATGGCGCGTGATGTCGAGCAGCAGCGACACATCGCGCAGCAAGCCAGAGCCTGCGCCTTTGCCTGCCACTTTTTTCACGGGACAGCCAAAATTCAGGTCGAGAATGTCGGGCTGCGATTGCTCCACAATTTTTGCGGCCTCGACCATGGTCGCTACATCGCGACCGTAGATTTGCACTGCCACGGGACGCTCTTCGGGCAGCACGGATAGTTTGCGTTCGGTGCTACGCACACTGCGAATGAGCGCATCGGCACTCACAAATTCAGTATAGACAAGGTCGGCTCCGTAACGCTTGCACAAAATGCGGAACGCCGGATCCGTAACGTCTTCCATCGGTGCCAAAAACAGCGGACGAGCAGGAAATTCTATGTCGGAAATCTTCAAAATGAGTAAGGAGTAAAGACAAAAGAGTAAAGACAAAAGGTGTGAATGCGGTTGTCGATTTTCTCTAAATTATCACCCTTAATCTCTCACCTTTTTCAGCCGCAAAGGTACTGAAAAAAAACAAATTTTCTACCTATTGTTCAAATGAAATAAAAAAACTACTTTTGCAGATTGAAAATTTTAGGGAGAAAATCCCAATTTTCGAAGGAAAATATCTAAAAAAATCTCTCATAGATGGAAACAATCAAACTGAAAAAAGGGCTTGATATTGCCATTGCGGGGCGCGCTGAGTGCCGCGTTGTGTCGATGACGCAGCCCGACGTAGTGAAGGTTGTCCCCGACGACTATGCGGGTTTCACGCCCAAAGTCGTTGTCAAGGAAGGCGACTCTGTGAAAGTTGGCACCACGCTGCTTTTCGATAAGTGCCATCCCGACCTCAAAATTGTTGCGCCCGTGAGCGGCTCGGTGGCCGAAGTGGCGCGTGGTGAAAGGCGCAAACTGCTCTATGTGGCCATACGCCGCGATGGTAAGCAGACTTGCGAAGATCTTGCCAAAATCGACCTGAACGCTCCGCGCGAACAGGTGCTTGCTGCCGTGCTTGGCGCAGGTTTTGGCGCGCTCATTCGTCAACGTCCGTACGATGTGTTGGCAAATCCCGAAGTGGCTCCGAAAGCCATTTTCGTGTCGGCATTCGACTCGGCTCCGCTTGCGCCCGACTACAACTTCATTCTGAAAGGTCGCACCGCCGAAGTGCAGGCTGGTCTTTCGACATTGGCAAAACTCACCGATGGAAATGTCTATTTCTCGGTAGCACCCACAACTGCTCCCGACTTGCGCGCTGCAAAAGGCGTAGTGGTAACCGAATTTGTCGGTGCTCACCCTGCTGGCTGCGTTGGCGTGCAGATAAATCATCTGAACCCTGTGAACAAAGGCGAAGTGGTTTGGACCATGAATGTGCAAGATGTGGCTCTGCTGGGTCATTTTGCGCTGACTGGCGAACTCGACCTCGAACGCCTGATAGCAGTGGCTGGTCCCGAAGTGATTGAACCTGCGTATGTTCGCACCGTGAGCGGCACTGCCATCAGTTCGATAGTGAATTGCAACCTGAGCCATGGCGTGAAAGTGCGCGTGGTGAACGGCAACCTGCTCACTGGCACCAAAGCCGACGAAGGCGCAACACTCAGCCCGTTTGCTGGCGTGGTTTCGGTCATTGCCGAAGGCGATCACGCCGATGAGGCTTTCGGCTGGATTATGCCGCGCTTCTCGAAATTCAGCAATAATGCGCTCTATCTCACCAAATTGCTGCAAAAAATCTGCCCGAAAAAGACCTTCGATTTCGATGCGCGCTTGCTGGGCGGACGCCGTGCATTCATTGTGAGTGGCGAGATGGAAAAAGTGCTGCCTATGGACATCATGCCCGAGCAGTTGGTGAAAGCCATGATTGCTCGCAACATCGACAAAATGGAGC
>CAVHRT010000138.1:0-3929 GCA_963638355.1 Flexilinea sp.
GAGCCTGTAGGGACGTGGCGCGCCGCGTCCCTACTGCCGTTGTTGGATGGCAATGCGGTGAGGTTTTGCAGGTTGGCTGTCGCGCGGGATTTGCAAATCCCGCGCTTGTGTAATAATCGGATTTGCAATCCGGAATGCGGACGTACATTTTCGGGCGAATGATTATTCACCCCTACAAGGCAATTGTCGAATCATTGAATCATCGAATGATAGAATGATAGAATGATAGAATGATAGAATATTTTTTTCTCATAACTAAACTGCACTGTCCTTCTGTTATCGAACACTGCTCACTGCTCACTTCTCACTGTCCCTGTCCTTATTCTTTATTCCTTACTCTTTACTCGTAAAAAAACTTTTTTTGCCATAAAATTTTGCAGATTCAAAAATAATTGCTAACTTTGCAGTCTGATTATGCACCAAAAACGACTAAAATAACCGCAAAATGCCCTGCCGACGGCAGAAAATGCTCTTTTCGTTACACCACTTTTATAGTTTTGCGTGTTGCTATTTTATTTTGAGACAAACATAACAAACTTAATATTAACATTTTAAACAAACAAAATCATGAAAAAAAGATTTCTCTTTTTGATTGCATTGGGTCTGATGGCACTAGGTGCCACGGCTCAAGAGACCTACACGGTGACTTGTACGGCACTTCCCACCGAAGGTGGTTCAGTTACGGCAAGTCCCACTTCTGCTGGGTCAGGCCAAGATGTTACGCTTACTGTTACCCCTAATACTGGTTACAGATTAGGATCAGTTTCGGTTAATGATGAGACTAGCGGAAATGCAGTAGAAGTTACAGGGGAAGGACAAAATTTGACATTCTCCATGCCTACTGCTAATGTCACGGTCAATGCCTCTTTTGTAAAGGAGTACGCTGTAAAACAAGCGGATGGCATTGAGAATGGCACTCTTAGAATTAGTTTAACCACTGCTGTTGAGTTCGATAACGTTACCATTACGGTTGAACCAGACGAGGGCTATCAATTGACGGAAGGCTCGCTGAAAGTGAATGATGGCGCTGTGACTGTGAGCACAGGTTCGGGTGCTAATGAGTACACTTTCGTAATGCCTGAGGGCGATGCAACGGTTACTGCTGCGTTCGAGAAGATGTCGTACGCTATAACTGTTGACCCTAGCATTGCAAATGGCGCAATAGACGTTACTACCTCGCCAGTAGCATGGGGCGAAACTGTTACGATCACGATTAAACCAGATGCAGGTTATAAATTGAAGGATGGTTCGCTGAAAGTGAATGATGGCACTAATGACGTTAAAGTTAATGCTAACATAACTGAAGATAAGCGTGATTTTTTCATGCCTAAAGCAGCAGTTACGATTTCTGCCGAGTTCGAGAAAGAGACATACACTCTCACTCTGCCTACTGTAGAGGGCGGTAGCGTTACTGCAGACCATAACTCTCCTGTGGCGTGGGACGAAGAGGTTACTCTCACTGTTGAACCAGACGAAGGCTATCAATTGACGGAAGGTTCGCTGAAAGTGAATGATGACGCTGTAACATTAACGGCAGACAATAAATTCACTATGCCGAAAGAAAACGTTACGGTTTTTGCTGCGTTCGAGAAGATTAAATACAACGTAAAAGTGCAAGTACCTGCTGGCGTGCTGGCTGTGTCGAATGTTAATCCAACATCGCCAGTAGCGTGGGGCGAAACGGTTACTGCTACTGTCAAAGTTGCTGAAGGCTATGTGCTGCAATCGGTTAAAGCCTACCAAGAGACTGTGAAAGGCTCTAACGATGTAAGCACTGCTACCGAAATCAGCGTAGCCGATGCTTTGGCAAAAATTGCTGAATTGGAAAAAAATGTAGAATCTACTGATTACTATGTGCTTACAGGTATAGTTTCGGATTGGTCATTGAAAAGTCAAAAAGGTACATTTACGCTTACAGATGGCGATAAATCGATAAAGATTTACAGCGTTAAGTATATCGACGATGCAATTTTCACCTCTTCGAACGCTCTTGCCGCAGGCGATAAGGTGAAGGTGTATGGTAAATTGGAAAACTACAATGGAAAAACTCCTGAGTTGTTGAATGGTTACGTTGTAGAGCACAGCGTGGCTGTAGCAGTTACCGAAGGCGAAGGCGGTTACTCATTCGAGATGCCACAAGCCAACGTCAACATCGAAGTGGAGACTAAGAAACTGAACGCAATCACGCTCAGCATTATTCCTGATAATGAGGCTGGTTCTGCAACTCTGAGCGCTACCTCGGCCATCGAAGGCACCGAGATTTCGATTTCGGAAATTGCAGCAAAAGAGGGTTACGAACTCGGCACAGTAGCAGCCAAACAGGGCGATGTCGACATCGAGTTGAAAGACTACAAATTCACCATGCCCGACGGCGAAGTTACGGTTACCGTTACATTCAACAAACTTTATGCTATCAGCATCGATGCCGAGATTGCCAATGGCGAAGTGAAAGCCAGCAAAGAATCGGCTGTGAAAGATAGCGAAATTGCACTCACCATTACACCTTCCAAAGGTTATCAATTGGTAGAGGGTTCGCTGATAGTGACGAATAATGTCGATGGAGGTGTTGTAGAGGTGAAAGACAACAAATTCACCATGCCCGAGGCTAACGTGGATGTTAGCGCATCGTTCGAGAAAGTAAATTACACCATCAGCGTAGACGAAGAGATTGAAGGTGGCAAAGTAGAGGTTGAAGGCGCTTTGAAGACCGCTCAAATGGGCGACTCTGTAGCACTGAAAGCTACTGCCGCTGACGAATTCTACACCTTCTCGAAATATGTTGTTACCTGTGCTGCAGGCGACGACAAAGGCGAGGTCGAGGTGAAAGAGAATGGCAAATTTGCGATGCCTGCTGGTATTGTTTTGGTATCGGCCGAGTTCGCAAAAGTTAAGTTCAACATCACCATTGCCGAAAGCGAAAATGGTGCTGTAGAAGTAGCCGAGAAGAGTGTTGCTTGGGGCGAAGAGGTTGCTCTCACCATCAAACCAGCCGATGGCTACATGCTCGACTCGGTGATTGTGAAACAAGGCGACACCAAAGTGGAAGTTGCTAGTAACAAATTCACCATGCCTAAAGGCGATGTGAACATTGAAGCTGCGTTTAAGGCTGGTGTGCTCGTCGATAAGACTTTCCTCAACGAAGACTTTGCTTCCAGTCAAGGCGATTTCACAATGAATAATGTAAGCATGGATGAATCGTTGTCGTATGTTTGGAAATATAATTCGGACTACAAATGCATGGTTGCAAGTGCTTATATCAAAAAAGCATACGCAGCTGAAAGTTGGTTGATTTCGCCAGCTATCAATTTGAGTAACGCTACTACGGCAACACTCACATTCGACCATGCTGCAAAATTCCAAAATGGTGATTGGGAAGAAGAGTTCCAACTGATGGTTGCAAAGAATCCAAGCGAAACGCTCGATGCTACAGAATGGACAAATTTGACCATTCCAACCATGCCAACGAAAGGTAGCTGGACTTTTGTTTCGTCTGGCGAAATTGATCTGAGCGACTATGTAGGCGAAGAGAATGTGCGCATTGCATTCCGCTATGTAAGCACCACATCGGCTGCTGATACTTGGGAAGTTAAGAATGTGAAAGTTGCAGGCAAAGCCATTAGCGATGGCACCGATGATAGTGATGATGATAGTGATGAAATCGCAACTCTTGATGTAACTTGCACAACCGTTGAAGCCTATAACTATGAGGATTATTATGAAGTTGGCGGCGAATCAATCTTAATGTATATTGAGACTGAAGATGAAAACAATGGTATACAGTTCGAGGTAATTACAGCGGAAGGTACTGGCATTGGCGAGAATGCTCTACCAGCTGGAACTTACGAGATAGTTGATTCAGAAAATGCAGCCGTTGGAAAAGTAATTTCTGGAGTATATTGGGAAGATTACGATCAATATGATGGCACATG
>CAVHRT010000139.1:0-1849 GCA_963638355.1 Flexilinea sp.
CTATCCAACTTTAGCGCGAAAATTATCAATTATCAATTTCAATTGAAAAACTCCTCACTCCTAATTCCTAATTCCTACCTCACTTCCTCAATTTTTCCCAGAGTTGTGTACCAAATGTAGCCCTCGGTTTTGTAGCCCATTTGGGCGATAAGCCGCATATAATTAGCCACTTGCGACTTGTAATGCAGCTCCATTTTTTCGCCAAATTTGTAGTCGACCACCACCACACGATGCGCATTTTCGTCTATCATCACGCGATCGGGACGGTATATTTTGCCTTGCGGCGTTATGATTTCAGTCTCGTTCTGCACCTTGTAACAACCTGAAAACCATTCCTTGGGTTTTTCGCCAGACAGTAATTTTTGCAGACGCTCGTCAGTTTCAGCCACTTTGTCTTTCGTGAGTCGCCCGTCGAGTTCAAACTGTTGCAGCACTTTGTCGACATCAGCAATGGTGGCAATTTGCCCAAGAATGTCGTGCATCAGCAGACCTTCGAGGCGTTTTTGCGCACTTTCGCTGTCGTCGTCGGGCTTGTAACGCAGGCGCAGACAATCGTTCACTGGCACCGTGTCGTAGGTCAGTGACAGCGAATCGATGTCACTTTTGCTCTCTTTTTCGGTGAGCGGACTGAGTTCTCCAATCTCTACAATTTTCGTTTCGTCATCGTCATCCACGCGTTTTTTTAACTTTAAACCATCAACATTGCCACTGAAGAAACGTTCTTCGAGCATATTCGCCACCGATTTTAGGCGTACTGAATTTTTACCGCTCGGTTCAGTTATCTGTTTAGCAATGATGAACAAGCTATTTTGCGGACGCGTGAACGCCACATAAGCCATATTCAGCGCATCAATGCAATTGTTGCCCTTCTCTTCGCGATAATCGTCGCTAAAAATCGAATTTTCTACGGCACTCTTGTAAGCAATTGGAACGAGTGGCAACTCGCAGAATGGATCACCTTTCCCTTTGGTTTGGCACCAGAGAATGGTCGTTTTTGCATTTTTAGGTCTGAACTCAAATTCGCAGAAAGGAATTATAACTGCCTCAAATTCAAGACCTTTCGACTTGTGCACAGTCATTATGCGAATAGCATCTTGCGTTTCGGACGCTGCCAAAAACCTATTTTTACTGCACTCGTCCCAATAGTCGAGAAAACCGTTGATGTCGGCTTCCGATTTGTTGCTAAAACTGAAAATCTCGTCCTGAAATGCCTGCAAAAATACGCGACTGTTTGCGTCTTTTGCAAGTTCAAAAAATTGAACTAACGCTTCAACTAATTGAAATAACGGCTTGTTTTTCAACGAGTTAATAATCTCCGCATTTTCATCGCCAAACACGCGTTTGAGCCAATGCTCTTCAGGCTCAATATCTTCCCAATCCTTTTTTGTATACGGATCAAAATTCACGCTTTTCAGATCTTTGTAGCGCTCCGACACCAGAAAGCGATTAATTTCGTTGTCGGGGTCAACATAGAACCGCAAAATGCCCGTGAGCAACTGCACGCAAGGCGACGCGGCTATTCGCAGAGCCTCGTTCGACACCACGCGATATCCCTCTTTCAGCAGATATTTTGCCACATCTGCCGCCTCGTTATTCTTGCGCACCAAAATGGTTATTTGCCGCTGCTGATAATTGTTTTCGAGCAATCGGTCGACTATCTCCTTGGTCTTGGTTAGTGCCTTATTCTCGAAATCGAGATCGATAACATCGTCAGCGGCATCTTCGTCGTTTTGATTGTTGGTGCTGTCTTTGCTGTCCGATTTTAGGAATTGCATCTCGACATAACCTAGCTCATCGCGCTGCGCCACCTGTGAGGCATCTTCGTAGATTTTAGTGATCAAATCGCGAC
>CAVHRT010000139.1:1859-3899 GCA_963638355.1 Flexilinea sp.
GCTATTGTCATCATTAAGCAGATTGCCGTCCATTCGACCGCCTATGCCGCAGAAAAATTGGTTGTTGAACGCCACAATGTTTTTCGCGCTGCGCCAATTGTTGCCAAGCGTTTTCTCTGTTACATTTTTTCCAAAAGTCTTTTTCACTTTGCTCTGAAGCAGCGACCAATCGGAGTTTCGCCAGCGATAGATGCTCTGTTTCACGTCGCCCACAATCAGGTTTTCTTTCCCCTCGCTCAGACTATTTTCGAGCAGCGGCTGAAAATTTTTCCACTGCATCGACGAGGTGTCCTGAAATTCGTCGAGCATGAAATGTTTCAAGAAAATGCCCGCTTTTTCGTAGACAAATGGTGCATCGCTGCCTTCGATTATTCGGTTCAGAAAATCGTTGGTTGAGCTTATGAGCATGGTGTTTTTCTCGTCACAATACTTCTTGATGCGCTTACTGATGTCGACCAAAATGCCCAACACAGGCAATTTTTCGTTCACAAGCTTGGCGGAAAGGTATTGTTTGTAATCGTTTGTATCGCTCATCTGCACAGCGATATCGTGCAATCCAGCATCAAATGCTTTGGTTATTTCGATTTTTTTGAGCGACCCTTTTGAATACCATTTATCTGCAGCATCGTTTACATCGCCTCTTTTTTTGAATGTGGCAGATGGATTAAATTCTTTGCCTTTCAAATAGTCGTAATCAAAATAGTGAGCAAAAGAATTTGAACCGCCAGAAAAATCAGACCACTCTAACCCATTAGCATTCATTATTTTGCACGCTTCAGCGCACAAATCCTTCATTTTTTTCTCGTAATCGTCGATTATTTTGTCAATCGCCGCGCAGAAATCGTTGAATTTTTCTTTATTCTCAAGTTTTTCCTCAAGTTCAGCGGAATTGCCATCTTCAATTTTTGATTTGAAAATCCGCTCGACGCCAGCAAAAGTGTCTTTATCTTGATCGAGTTCGAAAAGCATATTGCCGATGGCCTGTTCCAAAATCGGGTCGGTATCGAGTTCGAGGCCGAAATTGCCATAATAGCCAATTTCGCGCGTAAAAGCACGCACTATCTGCTGAAAAAATCGGTCGATGGTGCTGACGTTGAATCCGCTGTAGTCGTGCAAAATGTCGATAAGAAACCTCTCTGCGTTCTTTTCTATTTCGATTTGGCTTAGCTTGGTATCTTCCATCAACTTCGTCATGTACGAATCCTTCGCACCCGTGGACAATTTGAACAACTCTTTCACAATGCGGCTTTTCATTTCGTCGGTGGCTTTGTTGGTGAAAGTTACCGCCAGCGTGCTGCGATGTGGGTATTTTTCTGCACGATTTTCGAACAGCAAGCGCACATAGTCGTAGGCCAGCGTGTATGTCTTGCCCGATCCTGCCGATGCTTTGTAGATGTTTATTCCCATAATTTGAGTTGATGAGTTGACGCACTAGTGATGGTCTGCAAAATAAAAATTTCTGATTTCTGATTTCTAGTTATGCAAAACTGCCATTTAATTAAATAATTGGAAATTAGATAATTGAATAATTAAAGTCTTGCGACTTGTGTCTTGCTACTTGCGACTTTCTTACAAAGATACAAATTTTTCTCGAATTATAAACCTTTCCGCACAAGATTTTATCAACAAAAGCGAGATTTTTCGCAAAATTTCTTTTCCAACAATTTTTTTTGATTTTTTTTGTCTACCTTTGCAGCGTTTTTCAGGGCGAGTGCATCATGCAATTGTAGGGCATTTCACCCGAGCAAAACGATATTTTATCGAACAAAAAACGACATTTAATCTCATTTTAATAACTAAATTCAAAAAAAACTATGAAAAAAGTTTTGTTTACCGTGGCTATCGTAGCCGCCGCTGCTCTTGGCATGACATCGTGCAGCAACAAAGAAAAATGCTGGAAAATCAATGCTACAGCAACTGTTGGCAGCATCACTAAAACTAGCGATGTTTACTATTGGGGAACCAAAAACCAACGCGATGCTTACATCGACGAACAGAAAGAAATCGCTGAAAAATCAGGCTACGAGTTTAAAGTAAACT
>CAVHRT010000140.1:0-3894 GCA_963638355.1 Flexilinea sp.
GTTTTCCGACTTCTATGTGCGCGATTCGCAGACGAAAGCCATTTTCCAAGCAGGCACGCTCTTCATCGACCAGCGCAGTTGCGACCTCTGCCTGCGTGTGGAGGACATGGGCAAACACAACACCATGGCGTCGGCTAGCGGCATGTTCCTGATTTATTGCGATTGCACATCGAAAACGAAGGACAAAACCATGACCATCGTGGCGGTGATGACGGGCGGCGAGGTGAACAACCTGACCGTGGGTAAAAACGCCATTTTCTACGACCGCGATGGTTTGGATTGGGACGCCACCGTTACAAAAATCATCGATAACCCGATAAGCATTGGACAGGCGTTTTGGTCGCCCTATCGCAAATTTGGCAAGTTCATTGAGGATCAGGTGAATAAATTCGCGTCCGAAAAAGATAGCAAACTCACCACCGAGGTTACGGGCAAAATTTCGGAATCGACCGAAAAACTCACCAGCACAACTGCTGCAGCCGCTACTGCACCAGCCGCCGACAAAAAGGCACAGGCGTTCGACATCGCTAAGTTCTGCGGTATCTTTGCCGCCATCGGCATGGCTTTAGGCTACATTGGTGCATTCCTCACATCGTGCATCACGGGATTTTTGAATCTCACTTGGTGGCAGATGCCGTTGGCAATTTTGGCCATCATGTTGCTGATTTCTGGTCCTGCCATGATAATGGCATGGCTTAAACTGCGTCGTCGCAATCTGGCTCCAATTTTGAACGCCAACGGCTGGGCCGTGAATGCCAACATTCCTGTGAATATCTTGTTCGGCGCCACGCTGACCAAATTGGCGACATTCCCCAAACTGAATTTGCAAGATCCGTTTGTGAAACGCGGCATGCCGACTTGGCAAAAAGTGCTTTACATTTCGCTAGCGGTGATTGTGGTTCTGGCCGTTGTGCTTTACTTCACCGACATGCTTGCGTGCATTGGTTTGCCGTTCCACACGCCCGATGCTGCCGCAGTTGATTCTGTGGCGGTAGAGGCTGCGGTTGTGGAATAAAGGATTTGTCTGAAATTATGGCAGAATACATTTTCTATACCGCTGAAGGTTTCACTCAAGATCCAAATGGTGATGAGGTGGAAAATTGCCAAGTTCTTGGTAAAGCCTTTGGCGAAAATGCGGAAACTGCAAGAGATAATCTTCTCCACGAAAATCCTTGGATACGGGAACATGGCTTTGATGTTGCAAAAATTCGCTGTGAAAAACTAGCAACTTGCTAAAATTGATTTCTCAGATTAACAAAAAACACTACCGCCCCGACGCAAACGCATCGAGGCGGTAATTTTATTTTGCGGAGAGAGAGGGATTCGAACCCCCGGTACCTCTCGGTACGGCGGTTTTCAAGACCGCTGTAATCGACCACTCTACCATCTCTCCGAAAGGCGGTGCAAAATTACACTATTTTTTTGATTCCACCAAATTTTGTGCTTTTTTCTCGTCGGCGTGGCGTTTTCTCCACAGTTGCCACGAGTTGAACGAGTTTTGCCACACCACATAACTGCCCGGCCCGAGCGACGACACGGGGTCGAGGTAGGCGCACGCCATCCACACGGCCAACACGGTGTTCTTCTGTCCGAGCGCCTGTCCGCCGCTGATGCGGTCGTCGTAGCGCGTGCCGACTTTTTTGCCCACTGCAAACTGCAGCACGCACGCCACCAATCCAGCTGCAGCAATCAGCATTTTTGTGCCAACGCTTGCGGGACTATTCACCAGCGATTGTGTGGTTTGCGCCATCACAATAATCAGCGCAACGGCCCAGAGATAGAAGGCTAACCCGCTGTGTTTCAGTAGAAATTGATGCACTTTTGGCGTCCATGCGCGAAAAATCAGTGCCAAAAAGAATGGTGCAAGAAGTAGCGGGAAAACTTTACTCAAAATCTTGAGAAATGCGCCCCAGAAGTCGAGGCCAGCGTGCGGCTCGACTAGAGGAAAAACTATCGGCACAAGAATGGCCGCCAAAATGTTCGAGAGTAGGGTATAGGTTACCAAACTCGAGGTGTTTCCACCCAATTTTCCAGTGATTACAACGCCCGCCGTAGCCGTTGGGCAGATGAGGCAGACCATTGCGCCTTCCAGAATTTGGCGCGCGGCGTGATCCATAGGCAGGCAGGTGAGTAGGGCAGCCAGTCCGCAGCACATCACCGCTTGAAACGTGAGCAACCACACATGCCAGCCGCGCGGAATCAGCGCTTTGGGCTCCACTTTGCAGAACGAAAGCAGCAGTTGCGCGAAAATGAGCAGCGGCGTCAGCACCGATGCCACCGATTTTGCCACGGGACGAACGGGCGCAAGCAGCGGCACATCGGCCAGCAAAAAGTAGCCCGCCGCTCCCATCAGCATGGCAATGGGCAAAGTCCAGTTTTTTATGAAACGCAGCACCAAAGTTGAAAAGATTCTTAAGTTATAAAGTTTGTAAAGTTTCGCACTCCATAGCGGACTGCAAACTAAATTATCAATTATCAATTATCAATTGAAAAATTCCTCACTCCTCACAAATAAAGAGCTGTCGCCGTAGCTTAGGAAGCGGAATTCGTGGTCGAGGGCGTAGCGGTAGATTTTGCGCCATGCGTTGTCGCCAACAAAGGCCGAGACAAGCAGCAAAAGCGTGCTTTTCGGTTGGTGGAAATTGGTTATCATCTTGTCGATGATGCGGAATTGAAACCCTGGCACAATCATTATTTGCGTGGCGGCATCGAGTGCTGGCAAGTGTTTGACTGTCAAGTAGTTGACTATTTCTTGCAGTGCCTCGTTGGTCGTTAGTGTGTAGTCGTTTTCGTAGGGTTCCCACTGCGAAACGGTGAGTTCGGGCGCATCAGGATTTTGGTGAATGCGGCAGCCAAGATAGTAGAGGCTTTCGAGCGTGCGCACCGATGTGGTGCCAACGGCCACTGTGTTGCCGCGGTGCTGCAGCAGGTCCTCGATGGTCGATTTGTTCACCGAAATAATCTCGCGGTGCATTGGGTGGTCGCCAATCTCTTCCGATTTCACAGGCTGAAAAGTGCCCGCGCCCACATGCAGCGTAACTTCGTCTTCGCGCACGCCTTTCAACGCCAATTGACGCAGCACATCTTTGGTGAAATGCAGTCCGGCCGTGGGTGCCGCAACCGAGCCATCAATCTTGGAATAGACCGTCTGGTAGGTGGTTTTGTCGCTCTCTTCGGTGGCGCGGTTCAGGTATGGCGGAATGGGCAGCTCGCCAAAATGCGCAAGAATATCGGCAAAAGTAACCTCATCGTTGTCCCAATGGAAGCGTATGTCGTGCGTCATGCCTTCGTCGGCGCTGATGCGTTCGGCTTGGAGGGTTACGAATTTTCCATCGATGAGCAGTTCTTGCGTCAGCTCGCCCTCTTTCCATTTTTTCAGATTGCCCACAAGACATTTCCACACGCATGCCTCGTCGGCTTCGAAAGCGCGCAGATAGTCGGCTGGTTGGCGTGGTTCGAGGCAGAAAATCTCGATTTGTGCGCCCGTCTCTTTCTGAAAATGCAGCCGTGCCTGAATCACCCGCGTGTTGTTGTAGATGAGCAGGTCGTCGTGTTCCAAGTGGTCGGGCAGATCGTAGAAATGCGCTTCGGCGATTTGGTTGTTGTTCCAGAGTAGCAGTTTGCTGTGGTCGCGCTCCTCGAGCGGATATTTTGCTATGCGATCGTCGGTTAGAGGGTAGTCGTAGTCGGCAATGTGAATGTGTTTTGGCGTCTCCATAATTCTCGCTTAAAACCTTGATTTTTCGGGCTGCAAAGGTACGAAAAAAGTGTGAAAGTGAGGAGAACGTTTGAGAAGTTTGTGTGGTGGAAACGTTGCATGTGCGTATGTGGTGTTTTTCTGTTCATTTCTTTTGACGACCAAAAGAAACGAACCAATTTTGCGATTAAGCGAGC
>CAVHRT010000141.1:0-2401 GCA_963638355.1 Flexilinea sp.
ATTATGATCAGAGAACTTGACGAAACATGGCAGCCAGGTATGGCTAAATCCATCACCTTCATCGTCACCAAAGACTGCCAGTTGGCGTGCAAATATTGCTACTTGGTGGGTAAAAACGAACAGGAACGCATGCCTTGGAGCGTAGCAAAGGCGGCCATAGACTATGTGCTCGACCGCAAAACAGACCCAAACTTCGCCTACGAGAGCGTGGAGTGGGATTTCATCGGTGGCGAGCCGTTCCTAGAAATAGACCTAATAGACCAAATTTGTGATTACATCAAGTCGGAACTCTTCCGTCGCAATCACCATTGGTTCAACTCGTACCGTTTTAGCTTCTCGACCAACGGCATCAACTACCACAGCGAGAAGGTGCAGCGTTTTATCGAGAAAAACAGGGCGCACCTCTCCATCGGCATCACCATCGATGGCACGCGTCGCAAACACGACCTGAACCGCGTGTATAAAAACTCGGAGCGCGGCTCGTACGACGATGTAGTGCGCAACATCGCCCTGTGGCAAAGCCAATTCCCCGGCGATGGTACGAAAGTTACCATCTCGTCGGCCGACATACCCTACATCTGCGAGAGCGTGCTTCATCTGTACGACCTCGGCATTCACCAAGTGAACATCAACTGTGTGTTCGAAGATGTGTGGCACGAGGGCGACGACCAGCGTTTCGAGGCACAACTGATGCAACTGGCCGATGCCATCATCGACAAAGGATTGTATCAGAACTATGCCTGCTCGTTCTTCAACGAAGATATGGGCAAACCGCTCGACTGCGTGATGCAAAATGGTAACTGGTGCGGGGCAGGGCGCATGCTTTCTATCGATGCAGCGGGCAATTTCTATCCCTGCACACGCTTTGCGCAATATTCGCTGCGCGACAAAGAAGCGTGGATCATCGGCAACATTCACGATGGCATCGACAATAACAAACTGCGCCCGTTCCTCACGCTCGATCGCTGCACACAATCGACGCCCGAGTGTATCGACTGCGAAGTGGCTGGCGGTTGCGCTTGGTGCCAAGGCGAAAACTACGACGCCGCCTGCACGCACACCGTCTATCAGCGCGCCACAGCCATCTGCCTGATGCACAAAGCCCGCGTGCGTGCCAACAACTACTATTGGAATCGCCTCTATCGCAAACTCGAGCTGGAGGGCAAACGCGAAGAATTCGAGGCGCAACAAGCCACTAAACCACAAACCGACAACATCTGCTAACCATGAAAACATACATGCAATATCTTGTCATCTTGCTCGATGACACCAGCGTGGCCTATTGCCATGCCAACAATCCGCTCACCGAACGCCATCTGATGCCGCTTGAGACGCTGCGCAAAGCCATTCTCTTCGGCATGAAGCAAAATCTGATGATTCAGTATGTCTACCCCGACTACGAACTGCCAGCCGAATATGCCGAGGTGATTGAGAGCATCGACCATGTGAAAATTGGGCGCGATGTGAAGGTCTACAATGGTGTGCCAGCGCGCATCGAGGGCAAAACCGCTGTGCTGCGACTGACCATCGGCGAATTCATCGAAAAACAGTACGACATTGCCACGCTGCTGCCGCAAGTGGAGCGACTGAACATCAGCTTAACCGACATCGAAACTTTCAAAGATGAGCAGATTGAAGCGTACAAAAAAGCACTCGATACGGTTGCAAAAGTGGCTGGTAACTTGTTGATTTCCAGTGCAAAATACGATTCTACAAAAAGCGTTGGTGCCGTGAACATCATCACCGATCGCCTTTCGCTGAAGGAGATGCACAACTGCGAGGCGGGCGTGGGCAACATCACCGTGGCGCCGAATGGAAAATTCTACCTCTGTCCAGCCTTCTACTACGACGAAAAGATGGGCATTTCGAACCGCATGAACCACGCCAAGCCCGAAAGCACGCGCTCCGTTGGCGACCTCGATAGCGGGCTGAACATTCCAAACAAACAGTTGCTGCAGTTGGATCACGCGCCGCTTTGTCGCAATTGTGATGCCTACCATTGTAATCGCTGCATTTGGCTCAACGATCGCCTGACCATGGACGCCAACACGCCAAGTCGCCAGCAGTGCATAATGTCGCACCTCGAGCGCAACGCCACGCGCACACTGCAGCTGTCGCTTCAGCAAAAGGGCATTCAAGCCGGCGACGAAATACCCGAAATCACTTACCTTGATCCGTTCGAGGTGAAGGAGGAGTGGTAGAAAATAACTTAATAAATCAATGATTTAATGACTTAATAAAGTTCCAAAAAATAATTTTGTCATAATGTTTGGAATTGCAAACAAAAAGTGCTGTTTTTGTTTCGGATGTGAAACATTATGATTTCATCGATAGTAAAAATCAAAACATAAAAACATGAAAAATTAGAAAAAATTTTCTAAAGTTTACGATATTGATCCAT
>CAVHRT010000141.1:2463-3805 GCA_963638355.1 Flexilinea sp.
GCCGAACTCTACGAAAAACTCGTGAACGACATGGGCGAAACTGGCACGAAATTCCAAAATTGGTGGGACACAATGGCAAAAAAATACCAATGGGAATCGTGCGAGGGTGGTAACTGGGAAATCAATTTTTCCACTTGCGAAATCTTTTTGAATATTCCAGAATAACGGAGGTTTTATGACACTTTTAATGATTGGGGCACCCGAAATTATATTCATTGTGCTTGTGGTTTTGCTGCTTTTCGGTGGCAAAAAAATCCCTGAACTGATGCGCGGCTTGGGCAAAGGCGTTCGCACTTTCAAAGAGGGCATGAACGGCATCGAAGACGAGATTAAGAAGCCCGTCGACAATCCAAATCAGCCTCAGCAGCAGGCGCAACAGCCCACCGAGGCTCCCACCCACGACGACGCACCCGCAGCCGATGGAAAGCAGTGATAATGAGCAGAAAATGACCTTCTGGGAGCACGTCGAAGTGTTCCGCAAGGTGCTCTTTCGTTGCTTGGCTGTGTGGGCAGTGTGTGCTGTGGCAGCGTTCTGTTTCAAGGACGCACTTTTCGGCGTGCTTTTTGCTCCGTCGAAAAGCGATTTTGTGCTTTACCGTGCACTCTGTTGGTTGAGCGAAAAAACGGGCTGGGCCTCGCTCTGCTTGGGCGAGTTCGACACGCAATTTATCAACACCGAGCTGGCATCGCAGTTCATGACGCACCTCGAGGTGGCGATAATTTTCGGTTGCGTGGTGGCGTTTCCGTATCTCATCATTCAACTCTACGGATTCATCGCTCCTGCGCTCTACAAGCAGGAAAAGCGCTATTCGGTGATGCTCATCTTTTTCGGTGTGCTACTGTTTGCCACGGGCGTGCTGCTCAACTATTTCATCATTTTCCCGTTTGCGTTCCGATTTCTCAGCACCTACCAAGTGCAGGAGGTGGTGGTGAACCAGATTGCCCTGAAATCGTACACTTCGTCGCTGTTGGTGCTTTCGCTGTTGATGGGCATTTTGTTCGAGATTCCCATTGTGGCATATTTCTTGGCAAAACTTGGGCTGATTGATGCACCATTGCTGCGGAAATATCGCAAACACGCTTTTGTGGTGTTGTGCATTTTGGCGGCCATCATCACGCCCACAGCCGATGTGTTTACGCTGCTGCTCGTCACCGTGCCGCTCTATTTCCTCTACGAATTGAGCATTTTTGTCGTCGCCCACACTCGTGTAAAAGGTGAGAGTTGAAAGTTGAGAGGTTATAGAAGTAGGGAAGTGATATGGCGCGTTCCCTACATTATCCGAACGATTTTTGCAACAAAAAAAGCAGACCCTGAAAAGTCTGCTTTTGTGCTTTTGTGGAG
>CAVHRT010000142.1:0-3766 GCA_963638355.1 Flexilinea sp.
CTTTTGGGGTGTGCTGCGGCGAATTGGGCTTTTTTTGCTCACGGGCGTCTGCTTGGGCGTGGCATTTTTCTTTTTGTATGTTCATTTTGTTGAATCGCCGCGCGAAAAACAACTTTCGGCCGAAAATGCTCGCCTGAAATCGCAATACAAACTGCTGGAGCGCCGCATGGACGATCTGCAACTGCTGCTCTCCGACCTGCAGCAGCGCGACGATAATCTTTATCGCGTCATTCTTCAGGCCGATCCTATTCCCGATGGCGTGCGACATAGCGCGCTGGGCAACAATAGCCGCTACGACGATTTTGCCGACATGATGAACGCTACGCTTCTGACCGAAGCCACCAAGCGCGTGGACGATCTGGCAAAACAGATCTACATTCAGTCGCAGTCGTACGACGAGGTGGTGAAACTCGTGAAGGTGAACGACCAAAAACTGCGTTGCATTCCTGCCATTCAGCCTGTGCTGAACAAAAATCTGAAACGCATGGCGTCGGGCTACGGCTGGCGCATCGACCCAGTTTATCACACGCGCCGTTTTCACGCTGGAATGGACTTCACCGCGCCCACTGGCACCGATGTGTATGTTACGGGCGACGGCGTGGTTGAGTCAGCGGGCTGGCGGCAAGGCTATGGTAACTGCATCACGGTGGATCACGGCTTTGGCTACACCACGCTCTATGCACATCTGCACAAGATAAAAGTGAAGAAAGGTCAGCGGCTTACGCGCAGCGAGATAATCGCCGAAGTGGGCAACACAGGCAAATCGACAGGTCCGCACCTGCACTACGAGGTGCGTTTCCACGACAAACCAGTCGACCCGCGCAACTACTACTTCCTCGATCTCTCGCCCGAACAATACGACGAAATGATACAACTTTCGCAAAACGCAGGACAAATGTTTGACTAAAAGTTAATGAGTTGATAAGTTGATGAGTTGAAAAGTTTAACGCATGACGATTGGTCTGTATGGTATAAAATTTAACTAAGACTTTGAATAATTGCAGTGCAAAAATCTTGCGACTTGCGACTTGTATCTTGCTACTTTTAATTTGAAATTTGCAATTTGAAATACTCCAAGAATGGACGAAAAATATGCCAACCTAACCGAAGCCGACGAAGAGGCGATGATTCAAAAAGAGTTTGAAGCGCTGCTTCAAGACTATGCCGCTACTCGCCACAAGCAGAAGGTCGAAATCATTACCAAAGCATTCGAATTTGCCAAGAGTGCGCACCAAGGCGTGCGCCGTCGCTCGGGCGAACCATACATCATGCACCCGCTGGCCGTGGCGCGCATTGTGGTGAAAGAGATCGGTCTTGGCTCTACCTCAATTTGCTCGGCATTGCTGCACGATGTGGTGGAAGATACCGACTACACTGTGGAGGACATCGAAGAACGTTTTGGCTCGAAAATCGCCCAAATCGTTTCTGGGTTGACAAAAATTTCGGGTGGTATTTTTGGAGAAAAAGCATCGGAGCAGGCCGAAAACTTCCGTCGACTGATTCTGACCATGCCAGAAGATGTGCGCGTGATCTTGATAAAAATGGCGGATCGACTGCACAACATGCGCACGCTTGGTTCAATGCCGCCAGCTAAACAATACAAAATCTGCGGCGAGACACAATATATATATGCACCACTTGCCGCTCGTTTGGGTTTCTTCCTGATAAAAACCGAACTCGAAAACCTCAGTTTCAAATACGAACAGCCGCAAGTCTACGAAAAAATTCAAGAACAGGTGGCGGCAGTTACGCCTCGGTTGGAAGAGTCGTACCAACAGTTCATCAAACCAATCCGCCAGATCCTCGATTCGTACAAATACGATTACACCATTACCTATCGCGTGAAGACGCCTTATTCCATCTTCCGCAAAATGCAAAATAAGCACATTCCGTTCGACGAGGTGTACGATCTTTTGGCGGTGCGCATCATTCTCCGTCCGCACGAGGGCGAGGACGAGCACGCCAACTGCTGGGTGACCTATTCGGCGCTCACATCGCTCTACAAGGAGCACCCCGACCGCACGCGCAACTGGCTCAGCACGCCAAAAGCCAACGGCTACGAAGCATTGCATGTTACGCTGATGAGCCACGAAGGCAATTGGGTGGAGGTGCAAATTCGTACCGAACGCATGAACGAGATTGCCGAACACGGTTTGGCAGCGCATTGGAAATACAAAACTGGCACCAACGAACTGTCCGACCTCGATGCGTGGTTCAAGTCGCTGAAAGATATGCTCGACACGGCCGACTACACCAACGCCGTGGAGTTTATGGACACTTTCCGTCTGAACCTCTACGCCAGCGAGATTTATGTGTTCACTCCGCAAGGCGATATTCGCAAAATGCCCGCCAAATCTACTGCGCTCGACTTTGCTTTCGCCCTTCATACCGATATTGGACTGCACTGCATTGGCGCTAAGGTCGATCATAAACTTGTGCCGCTCAATTACGAGTTGAAAAGTGGCGATCAGGTGGAAATTCTTACCTCGCAAACGCAACTGCCGCAGCCAGGTTGGATCGATATTGTTACCACCACGCGCGCCAAAGCGCAACTGAAGTCGGTCTTCAAAAAGGAGTATCACGCCATTCAAACGCGCGGCAAAAAGGCTGTCGAAGCCGAGTTGGCAAAACTGAACATGCCGCTCAACAATGTTACCACCGCGCGCATTGTCGATCACTACAAATTCAACACGCCCACCGAACTCTACACCGCTGTTGGGCGCGGTTTGGTCGATTTGAGCGATATCACTACCAAGGTTTTTCAAACCAAAAATCCGAGCAAGTGGGTGAAAATGTGGAAGTTACAGTTTGGTAAGAAAAACGATGCCGACAAAACTTCCGATCCGAAAAAGAAAAATTCGGTGCTTCTGACCGACGAAAATGTGGGTCAAGAGGGCTACACTTTGGCGGAATGCTGCCACCCAATCCCAGGCGATCCCGTGCTGGGCTACCTCGACGAATATGGTACTGTGCTGGTGCATAAGCGCGATTGCCCCGTGGCGCAAAAACTCAAGAGCAGTTACGGCAACCGCATCATTACCGCCGAATGGGCCACGCACAAAGTGCTGTCGTTCCTTGCCACCATCGAAATGACGGGCATCGACGAGCCGGGACTGCTGCAAAAAGTGGTTACTGTGATGTCCGAAGTCTATTCGCTCAACATCAAAAACGCCACCGTCGACACCAAAGACGGCATTTTTACGGCACAATTCGGCATTTTTGTCCACAGCGTCGAGGACATCAACGTGCTTTGCATGAACCTGTTGAAAGTGCCCGCCCTGAAATCGGTAACGAGAATTTCGTAACTCCCCCTAGCCCCCTCAGAGAGGGGGGGATAGGTTAGAGGTGAGAGTTTATAGTTTATAGAAAACGGCTTTCGAACTTGGTTCGAGAGCCGTTTTTTAGGACATATATTTTAAGAGTAAAGGACATGGAATGTAGGGACGTGGCGTGCCGCGTCCCTACTATCGTTATTGGCATGCAGTGCGTTATTGTTGTGCAGAAAAGCGGTGGAAATGGAACATTGAATTATTAAATCATTGAATTATTTTGTAATTTTCCAACCCCCGCCCGTCGCTCATCGCTCCTCGTCCCCCTATCTTTCCGCGTTGCTCCAAGCAGGGGGACAGAATCGCATGACGGTTGGTTCAGATGGTTTGTGTTTGTTGGCTAGTGGTGCCGCTATTGTTACCCTATAGACCATTCTCAGCTCGATTCTCTCCCCCTGCTGCGCTAGCAGATAGGGGGAGTACCCACGTTAGTGGGG
>CAVHRT010000143.1:0-3729 GCA_963638355.1 Flexilinea sp.
ACCTCACTGCCGACTACAATGCGCTGATTCAGCAAGTTGTGACCGCCGACGAAGCCATCGAAGCTGATGGCATGATTGGCTTTTTCGACTACGATCATTGGCTTTTTGCGCAGGATTATGGCGAACTTTCAGCCACTGTTGACCGCTGCGAATATGCCGGCGATAGCGTCTATCTGGCCGAAATCAGTCTGAAAAATTTTGGAACAGTACAAAAAATCGAGGTTTCGCTGACGTTCGAAAATGGTCGCTGCCTCATCGACGACATGCGCCCGCTAAGTAACGAAAAATCAGAACGGGAGCGCATGCAGGAGTACTTAAAAAGTTGATAAGTTAATGAGTTGAAAAGTTGAAAAGTTTAACGCATGACAAATGGTCTGTGAGGAAAAATCTATTTTCCATTTGAAGATTTGAAAATTTGAAAATTATAAGCAACTGCATTTTTTTGCAGTTAACTACTTAATTATCAATTATCAATTGTCAATTATCAATTTAAGAACTCCTAATTTTCTTGCGACTTGCTACCAACCTGAAACTTGAAACTTGAAACTTGAAACTTTTGAAATGAAACTTGCACTTTACTACATCATCGCCGTGAACATTGTGGCATTTGCCATGTTTGGTATCGATAAACATCGCGCACGATACGGACAGCGGCGCATTCCAGAGGTTACGCTATTGCTGATGGCGGCTCTGGGCGGAAGTTTTGGCGCGTGGCTCGGCATGATGGTGTGGCATCACAAGACGCAACACAACAAATTCCGCTACGGCATTCCTGCGCTCATTTTGCTGCAATTCGTACTCATCATCTGTCTGCTGGCGCGCTTTTCGCAAGTACCAATGCCAATTTGAGAGTAAAGAATAAAGAGCAAAGAACAAAGACTTTGGACGTGCGATGACGGAAATGTCCAAGGTTTTAGCACAAAAAAGGAGCACCAAATTGGCACTCCTTATTTTTTTGTGTTCGGCAAACTTATTTTGCGCGCTCAATGTACGAGCCGTCGCGTGTGTCGATGCGAACCATTTCGCCTGTGTTGATGAACAGCGGAACGCGCACCTGAGCACCAGTTTCGAGTGTGGCAGGTTTCAAGGTGTTGGTAGCCGTGTTGCCAGCCATGCCAGGCTCGGTGTAAGTTACCTCCAAATCGACCTTCACGGGCAGTTCGGCGTAGAGAATGGTGTCGGTCGACGAGTCGTAAACCACGTCAACAATCATACCATCTTTCAAGAAATCGACGCCCTGAATTTGGTCGTGAGCAATGGTAGCCTGCTCGTAAGTCTCCTGATCCATGAAAACATAGTCGGCACCCTCTTTGTAGAGATATTGATACTGACGGCGTTCGACGCGCACATCTTCGAGGCGTTCGCCAATGTTGAAACGACGCTCGAGTACGTTGCCCGAAACAACATCTTTCAGCGTGGTGCGCATGATGGTGTTGCCCTTGCCCGGCTTCACATGCAGAAAGTCGATGCAGAAATAGAGTTTGCCATCCATGCGGATGCAAGTTCCTTTTTTGATGTCTTGTGAGAGAATCATAAATTTTCGATGTTTTTTTGTATAAAATCGGTGTTGAAATTTCAGCCTGCAAAGGTAGAATTTTTTTTTGATTTGCAGAATGATTTTGTCCTAAAATCGAAAAAATACGATTCCCGACTCAGTCTTTCAACGCCTCAACAATTCATTTTTTCGTCTTTTCAGTCTTCTCTTTCTTCTCTTTTTTGCCGAGTTTTGCTTCGAGCGAGGCAATCTCTTTTTCTTGGTTCGAAATGGTCTTGAGAAGTGCGCTAAGTTCCTCATTTTCAATGGAACTTGGATACTGCGCATTCACACGATCGATGAAGTCGCTCAGCACATTCATGTAGTTCATGAAGGCTTCGTAGGGCGATTCGTACGAGATCGGCTCGGCCATTATCATGCCATTCGAATAGTGTTTTGTGGTCATGAAGAAAAAGTGCGATGTGTCCTGCAGTCGCTGCCAATCAATTTTTATCAGCAGATCGTTGCACAGATGCACACGCTGCGCAATGCCGTAGAGTTTGTTCAGTGCCTCGTTTTGCAGTTCGTTGCCGCACCACGCGCTCAGGTCTTTCTCCTCGTCGGCCCACGACATTGGGTGCGTTACCGAAATGGAATCGACCGCTTTGGCTTTTGGCGCGATTTCGGCTGGAGTGGAGAATGCTACGCCGTTGGCCATGGCGTGATATGGCAATGCTTTGAAAAACTCGAAAATGCCGCTGCTGCGCTGATTCAGCACGCCAAGTGCCTCGTAGCCAAGGAAAATATTGAAAATCTCCTCTTCGGCAGGCGATGCGTTGATCCAACCGATGAATTTTTCGGCTGTGAGCGGATATTCATTCCAGTTCCACTGCGAAAAACGATAGTTGATGTCGTCGCTCAGTTTGTTGTCGCGCACCAGCAGTTTCACTTTGCTGTTGTAGGCGTGGCTGTAGACGTAGTGCGGACTTTTCCAACCCATGATGTGTTTCGCGCCCTCAATCATAATGGTTTTGTAGCCCATTTTTGCGATGGCATCGCCAATTTCGTCGCTGTAGATGAGTGCAGTGTTGGCAAAGGTGGTTGGCGTTTTGCCGAAGAGTTGTTTTATCTTGTTGGTCTGCAGTTTGGTCTGCATCACAAACTCGTCGTTGTCGTAGATCGATGCCAACGAATGGGCGTTTGGCGTAGCAAGAAACTCCACGCAGCCCGTTTTTGCCAACTCTTGGAACGAGTCGATGACCTCAGGCGCGTAACGCTCGAACTGTTCCAAAGCCAAGCCCGAGATGGCAAACGACACGCGGAATTTGCCGTTCGAACTCTTGATCATCTCCAGCAGCGTGCGATTGGCCTCCAAATAGCACTGATCGGTGGTTTGGCGCACTGCCGTCTCGTCGGCATAGTCGTCGTAGTAATAGTGGTCGTTGCCAATGTCGAAAAAGCGGTAGCGTTTCAAATTCGACCGCTGATGCACACGAAAAATAAAATTGATTGTTTTCATATCGGTAAGATTTCTAAATTTCTGGTTTCATATTTCTAATTATCCATTTGAAAATTTGAAGATTTGAAAATTGCACACTATTAGCGCGAAAATTATCAATTATCAATTGTAATAATTCCTAACTCCTCATTCCTCACTCCTAACTTCTGTTGCAGACCTTGTCGTAGATTTGGCGCACTTTTTGCCCTGCGTATTCCCATTTTATGTTGTTCACCTCTTCCAAACCATTGCGGTGAAGGGCTTCGTACATAGCGGGATATTTCACTATGGCGTGAATGTAGTCGGCCATGGCATCGATGTCCCAATAGTCAGTCTTGATGGCGTGATTGAGAATTTCGGCACAGCCCGACTGCTTGGAGATGATGCTCGGCGTGCCGCACTGCATAGCTTCGAGCGGCGATATGCCAAACGGCTCCGACACCGATGGCATCATGTATACATCGCTTTCGGCCAGCATTTCGTACACGGCGTGACCTTTCAAAAATCCCGTAAAATGGAATTTATCGGCAATGCCACGCTGCGCCACCAAGCGAATCATCTGGTTCATCATGTCGCCACTGCCAGCCATCACAAAACGCACGCCATCGGTGCGACTCAGCACGCGCGCAGCCACTTCGACAAAATACTCTGGACCTTTCTGCATGGTGATGCGCCCGAGGAAGGTTACTACCCTATCTTTGCGCGGACTTTTGTGCAGTTCGTCGACAAACGCCAACGGCTCCACAGCGTTATGAAC
>CAVHRT010000144.1:0-3719 GCA_963638355.1 Flexilinea sp.
GCGGTTCGACAAGCTCACCGCCCCACAATCTTCAAATCTTCAAATTTTCAAATGAAAAATAGATTTTCAACCTCGCTGACCACCATTTATACGTTAAACTTATAAACTTTATTTGCCTATGACAAAATCTACCCCTTTTGTAACCGACAGGCCGACGCGTCTGAAACCAAGTGAGAAAACATTGCAAACAATCATGGCATTTGCCGCAGCTTATCACGCCGAAAGCGATTTGTTGCAATTCATTCTGAACTAAACAAAACGACCTTCAAACCAATGTTTGAGGGTCGTTTTTTGTTTTATGCGATATTTTTCTGGCGAATCATCATTCGCCCCTACAAATTAAAATTTCTACGCTTCAACAATTCAACAGCAAACCTAGAAACAGAAATTGCGCCAGCAATTTCGAAAAACCTAGAAACCGGGAAACCAAGAATTAACTATGCCAGCGCCAAAATCAGAATTTGTGCGGAGAGAATTCGCAAGAATGTGGCAAGCGGATAGACGGTGGAATAAGCCACAGCAGGCGCATCGGTCTCGGTCATGGCATTGGCGTAGGCCAGCGGCGGAATGTTGGTGTGCGAGCCTGCAATCAAACCGCAAATGGTGAAATAGTTGAATTTGAGCAACCTTGCCACCACACCGATGATGAGCGTCGGCACCATGGTTATCAGCACACCGCAACCGATCCACAACAGTCCGTTTGGCGACACAACCGTCTCGACGAATTTTCCACCCGAAGCCAAACCAACGCTCGCAAGGAATAGGCAAATGCCAATTTCGCGCAACATCAGGTTGGCCGATTGTGTGGTGTAGGTTATCAGTTTCAGGCGGTAGCCAAATCGTCCCAAAAGAATGGCGACAATGAGCGGACCGCCAGCCAAGCCAAGGCGCACTGGCATAGGCATATTCGGGAAATAGATTGGAATGCTGCCGACCAAAATTCCCACCAAAATTCCGAGGAAAATGGTGATGATATGCGGATCGTTCAGCTTTTTGAGCGTGTTGCCGAGCATTGTTTCGGCTTTTTTGATGTTGTCGAGCGGACCGACCACCATCACGCGGTCGCCCATTTGCAGCACCAAATCGGGTTGTGCCAGCAGACTGATGCCAGCGCGCTCCACACGCGTGATGTTCACATTGTAGGCACTGCGCAGGTGCAGTTGACCGATGGTTTTGCCGTTCACGCTATCGCGCGTAACCACAATGCGCCGCGAAACCATGGTCGAGTCATCGTCCTTCCACTCGTATTGCACCTCCTCGCCTAGCAACTGCTGCAAAAGGCGCGCATTAACGTGGCGCGTTACCACAAGAATCAGGTTGCCTGTGTGCAATTCGGTATTGGCGTGCGGAATGAACACGCGATCATCGGCCAGCATGCGTGTAGCCACAAATTCGTGTCCGAAACTGTGTTTCAACTCCGCCAGAGTGATGCCATCGATGTTCGAATTGGTGATGCGAAAGGTGAGAATATCGGGCTTTTCGTGCGATTCTTGCTTGGTTTCGAGTTTGCTCTCCTCCACTTTGGTATCGACGCGGAAAATCACTTTCAGCAGCATCATCGACAGGATAATTCCCAACACGCCCATGGGATACGCCACCGCATAGCCAAGACTGATTGGTGGCATTTCGCCTTGCAGTGCGCCCGTGCTGCTGAGTTGTTGCAGTGCCTCTTGTGCCGCGCCAAGCGCAGGCGTAGAGGTTACAGAGCCAGTCATTATGCCCACCATTATTGGCGCATCAACCACATCGGCAAAGATGAACACCAGCCCGACGGTCAGGGCGATGTCGAGCAAAATAACGCCCAGCGTGAGACCGTTCAGCTTCAACCCGCTCGTCTTGAACGACGAGAAAAAGCCTGGTCCGACCTGCAAGCCGATGGTGAAAATGAAGAGAATGAGGCCGAAATTTTTCAGGAAATTGAGCACTTCAGCGTTGATGGTGAAGCCGAGATGCCCTGCCAAAATGCCCACAAAAAGCACGAAAGTTACGCCGAGCGACACTCCTTTTATCTTGATTTTGCCAAGCAACATACCCAGTACAATGATGGCCGAGTAGATTATAAGTGTCTGAGCGACAGCATTTTGTGTGATGTGTGCAATAAATTCATTCATCAATTTGCCTCATTTTCAATTTTGGGCTGCAAAGATACGATTTTTTGGGGTGAAATGAGGTGTATAGGTCCAAAAGTTTTAGCGGACAGCAATAATTTAGAAACGGTCAAAAAATGATTACCGCTCTGGCTTCACGGCTGCCATGCGGTTGCGTTCGAAGCGAGTGCGGTAGGTGAAGCCAATGGTGTAGTTGAAGGTGAATTGCGCACCGCCCGATTTGCCGTAGCCCGGCACAAACCAGAGTTGTTCGCTATTGTCGAGCGAGGTATGCAACGCCAGCCTTATACGCGCCGACCAGCCCATGGTGAAGCCTTTTGCCAAATCAACACGCACGCCGCCCAAGAATTCGATCCAGCCAGCGTACACATTTTTCCCAATCAGCGAAACACTGCCCTGCTCCGCCCAATAACTCTCCGACATGGGAATCTGCGTCATGTCGTAGTTCACCACGCTCATGCCGTAGCGCAAGCCGATGAAAGGATAGTTGCGGTTCAACTTTTCGACCTTGTTTTTCGAAGTTTTCAGGAAATTGTAGTTCAAGCCGATGCGCCAAAATAGAGCCGATGTGCTATAGTTAGTAGCATTGCTGGCCGTCACTTTGGCGTTGGCATAACCAATCTCAAAAATCGGAAAATATTTGTTCAGCAGGTTCACATCGATCTGCGCCTCGCCCGTGTAGACGCCCTTATTCACCGCAATGCCCATGAGCGGCGATGCCACATCGAGGTGCGCCGAGAATCCGCGAAAAACCACCGAATCGGTCAGCGGCTTATCGTCGGAGCAGCGTTTTTGCGACTGCGCTGGAATGGCTAAAATCAGCAAAAACATCAAAAGTGATATGTAGCGAATGTTTCGCAAATTTCAGAAACTACTTGGCAATTTTGAAATAGAGGCGCAAATGAGTGTTTGAGATATTTTCGACGCGAGCATCATAAATCACCATCGAATCGATCTGATTGTTGGTGGTGCGCACATCGGTGATGGTGTGATAGACAAAACAGCCGCACGCCATCGAGATGAAATTTTGCTCGTTAGTATGAAAAATCGTGAGTGTGTCAGTGCCTGTGCTGTCGCGCTGGACCACAAATTGCGTGGAGTCGACATTGATATGGAGCGGCAGTTCGATGCTGCTAACCGTCCGAGATGCATAAAGCACCGAGTCGCTGCCAACACCCTGCACAGTGAGCGTTTCGGTGATTGGCGACGAAGTGAAAACCTCCTGTTCAGAGTTATACTCACACTTATAAAGCGCCACGCCAGCCACTACTTTACTCTCTTTCATGCAGGTGCTACTGTTGCTCGAACTGCATGCCGAAAGCGATGCAATCAAGACAGAAAAAATCGCTATTTTCTTTAGATAATTCACTCTAAATCAGATATTTACAAAAAGTTCATCGACTGATTTGCGCTTCTTTTCCGGAACGATGCAATCGGCTGCAGCGTAACCTATTGGGACAAGCACCACTGGCTCCATTTCGGGTTTCAAAGCAAGCACCTCGGCACATTTTGGTGCATCGAAATTGCAGACCCAGCACGAGCCAAGTCCCTGTTCGGCAGCCGCCAAAGCCAGATGTTCCACCGCAATTGCCACGTCGATATCTGCATGAT
>CAVHRT010000145.1:0-3667 GCA_963638355.1 Flexilinea sp.
ATCTATAACTTTTTGCAGTTGGTGGTGGTTACCGCCCCTTTCACCTATAAACTATAAACTCTAACCTTTCAAATCAAAGTTTCTCAATCTCTGCATAAACCTCCTGCAAAAAAGCTTTGCCGTGCGTGAAATTGGTGGAGTCGGGTAGTGTTTTGTGCAGAATTTGATCAGCTTTTGCATCGTAAATGGTTGTGTCGCAGGGAGTTACCATGCCAAAACCATCGACAAACGAGTAGAAAGCCCACGGCTGTGTGTAGGCACTGTCGAGAATGTTTTTCCCAAAACGATAGTCGCTGTGGTCGATGCCGAGTTGTGCCAAAAGCGTGGGTGCAAGGTCGATTTGCGAACAGATTTTGTCGATCTTCATTGGTTCGCGCACCGCACCGCCAACCATCAGAATGGGAATGTGATAGCGCGCTGCATCGTAATGCCCGATGGTGTACGGATAGCGAAAACCGTGGTCGGCAACAATCACCACAAGCGAATTTTGCCACAGATCGCTGGCACGCAACTGCTCCACAAAAGCACCAAGGCAACTATCGGCGTAAGCCATTGAGTTCAGATAGAGGTCGTCGAAACGGTGCATTGGCACTTCGAACGGCTCGTGGCTGCTTGATGTGAGCGCCATCTTCATGAACGGTTGCGGCGTGTCGTGCAGTTGGTCGACCATCAGCGCAAACAGCGAATGGTCGTGCGCACCCCATTTCGAGGCGCGTTCGGCAATTGGAAAATCTTTGTCGCACACCCTTTGCTCGAAACCTGCAGCCATCAAATACGACCGCATGCAGGTGAAGTTTTCGTCGCCGCCGTAGTAGAATTTCAGCTGATAATCAGCTTTTTGCACGCTTCGTGAAATCGATGGCAGATGTTGCGCCTTGGCTGGCACCGTCATGAGCGATGCTGTGGGCTGACCGGGGAAACCGCTCAATATGGCCACTGTGCCGCGGTCGGTGCGGAAACTGCTGGCGTACACTTGCGTGAAAAGTACGCCTTCGTCGCACAGACGATTGAAATTTGGTGTAACATCAGCCTCGCCGCCAAGTGCCGCCATGGCATTGGCCGAACCGCTTTCCCACACTATTAGGAAGATATTGGGGCGTTCGCAATTCAGAATCATCTGCGTGCGCTCGGTGTGCTGTGGCAACATCAGCGCAAGCGTGTCGGCGGCTGCCTCGGGCGGCATGTAGGTGTAGTGCGCCGTGTCGAAAGTGTAGCCGCTGAGCGATTCCATCAGGTTGAACGCCGGATTTATCGCTGCCTGATTCAGCCGCAAATCCTGACTGAAATAGACAAATCCCGTGTTTATGGTCGATACGCTTATGCTGCCGCGAATGGGCAAAAAGAGCAATGCTGTGAGCAGAAATAGTATGATAAGCGACTTATAATCAGCAGGTTGCAAATCTTCTATCTTCTTGCTGATAAATTTTCGGTAGCAGAACCAAATGGCTGCGAATCCTGCTGCGAATGCCATCACAGCCAACAGCCAAACCCACCATTCGGCGCAAGCCAGCACTTCGCGTGGCGACGAAAGGTAGAGAAAAATGGTGCGATCGAGTCTGAAACCCCACGCAGGATAGGTGCCGACGTCGGCCAAGAAAATGAGCAACGTGGCGGTGGTAAGCAGTGCCATGTAGCAGTCGCTGATGCGCCGCACAATGGTGTTTTTCACAAATGGCGACACGCACAAAAGCAGTCCGAACGGCGCTGTGATGTAGGCCGCCACCGAAAGGTCTAGCGGCAGTCCGTGCCACATCACACGCAGCCAATCGAGCCAGTCGATGCCCGACAGATTGCCAATCTCGGCCAGCATGAATAGCGGCTTTTGCACCAGCCAAACTATCAGCCAAAAAAGATAAAAACGAATGAAAAGAATGATTCTGTTGCGCATTTTTAAGTTTCAAATTTCAGATTGTGGTTCCACAACTTTCTGCAGTTGGTGGTGGTTTGCGATCCTCTAAACTATAATCTCTCACCTCTCACCTTTGCGGAAATGCAAAAGTACAACTTTCGCGCCAATCGCACGCTCTGGAACGGCATTTTTTCGTAACTTTGCAGAAATTTTTTTGCAACAATGTATTTTGACGAACTTGATTTGAACGACGATCTGCTCGATGCGCTCGACGATATGCATTTCGAGACCTGCACGCCGGTGCAAGAACGCGCCATTCCACTCATTCTCGACGGTCACGACCTGCTGGCTTCGGCACAGACTGGCACGGGCAAGACGGCCGCCTATCTGCTTCCTATTCTCGAAAAGTTGTCGCGTGGCGAGCATCGCGGCGACAAGGTGAACGCACTCATTCTGGTGCCAACGCGCGAATTGGCCATGCAAGTGGATCAACTTTTGGCTGGATTTGCCTACTACAGCAATGTCTCGTGGATTGCCGTGTCGGGCGGAAACGATGGCGTGGCTTTTGCGCAACAACAGCGCGCTTTTGCTCGTGGCAGCGATATTGTGGTGGCAACGCCTGGTCGACTGCTGGCGCACCTGCGCTATTGCGAAGCCGATCTTAGCGGCGTGGAATTTCTGGTGCTCGACGAAGCCGATCGTATGCTCGATATTGGTTTTTATGACGACATCATCGAGATAATCAGCCACCTGCCTGCAAAGCGTCAAAATCTGATGTTTTCTGCCACTTTCCCGCCTGATGTCGAGAAATTGGCGCGCAATGTACTGGTCAATCCCGAGGAGGTGAAAATTGCCGTGTCGAAACCTGCCGATGGCATTACGCAGGGCGTTTATCTGCTTCGCGAAGAACAGAAACTGCCGCTTGTGGAGTGGCTTTTCAGCGAAAAAGAGTGCGGCAAAACGCTCATTTTTGCAGCGTCGAAGGACAAAGTGCGCGACCTCTATCAGCAATTGCACCGTCAGCACTTGCCCGTGGCACAAATGCACAGCGACCTCGAACAGACTAAGCGCACGCAGGTGATGCTCGACTACAAAAACAACAAGACCAAAATCCTCGTTGCAACCGATGTGGTGTCGCGCGGCATCGACATCGACGACATCGAGATGGTGATAAATTTCGATGTACCAAAACAGGCCGAGGATTATGTGCATCGCATCGGTCGCACGGCGCGCGCTGGTGCCAAGGGCGTGGGACTGACTTTCGTAACACCAAAGGATCGCGAGCGGTTCGATAAGATTGAAAAGTTCATCGAAAAGACCATCGAACGGCGCACTTTGCCCGAAAATATCGCTAAAATGGCGCCGCCCGTAGCCGATGAACCTGCCACCAAATCGAGTAAAAAATTCCATGGTCACAAAGGTGGAAAAAATGGCAGCAATGGCAAAAATCGCAACGGCAACCACGGCAAACCAAATTTTCACAATCGCAATAAAAAAGGCGGAGAGCAGAAGTAGTTTCTAAATTTCTGGTTTCTAGATTTCTAATTTCTGGTTAGATTATGAAAAAAAATCTCGTCTCTTTTTTTGCAATTCTGATTGTTGCTACTTTTGGCTCGTGTGGCGCACGGCAGCAAAAAAATGCGTCCGACGCAGTCGAAAATTCTGAAAAAACTGAGCAAAACGAAGTTTTTGCAACCGAACGGCTTTCGTTCACCGCTCCGACCGACAGCAATCAGATTGTGAGCCGTATCACCATCGATTGGCCCACGAACGGCGATGCTCTAGCAGATGGTGTGCGGCAGCATATTAACACAATGT
>CAVHRT010000146.1:0-3611 GCA_963638355.1 Flexilinea sp.
TTCAGATTGATTTTTGCTCCGCTCGGCATAGCTCAAACGAGTTTGGCTCTGCTCTCGCTTATCGCAAAAATTCAGATTTCAGATTAGGAAGGGAAGTCTAACGAACTACACATTGTCCAATATCAGTGCGAACATTTCTCACTGCTCACTGCTCACTTCTAACTTCTAACTAAAAATTCCTCACTCCTCACTCCTAATTCCTAACTATACTATCGCTTTTATGCAGATGATGACGCCAATCAGCACCAGCAGACTGCCTGTGATGCGGTTCAGGATCCACAGTCCGCGCACATTGAAACGGCTGCGCAGCGTGCTTACAACCAACGTGAGCGTGAGCCACCAGCAGAACGCGCCCGCCAAAATTGAGAGCATGCCAATCACATTTTCGTACCACATTTGCCCCTGCTCGAAAAAGTTGAATTGCGCAAACAAGCCTATGAAAATAAAAATGATGAGTGGATTGCTGAAACAGAGTCCGAATGCCGAAAGATAATCGGCAAGGTAGCCGTTTTTGTTCGTTTTCTTGGCCGACGAAAGTTGCGCCGATGGATTATTTCGGAACACATGAATGCCAAAAAAGATGACGATGAGACTGCCAACTATCTGAATCCAAAACTGATTTTCGTGAATGAAATCGGTGATGAAACTCATGCTAAATCCCACAATGGCAGCATAAATCAGGTCGGAAGTGGACGCGCCAAGACCAGTCACCACGCCGTGCCAACGTCCGCGATTGAGCGTGCGCTGAATGGTGAGAATGCCCAACGGCCCCACCGGCACCGATGTGAACAAACCAATGATTATGCCTATTATTATGGTGTGAAGCATGTTTTAGTTCGTAAAGTCTATAAAGTTTGAAAGTTTATAGAGTGTTGGGACACTGCAAATTATCAAAATTTCTAATTTCTAGATTTCTAATTTCTGGTTTGTGCGGTGAGCGTGTCGAACCGCATAATTATCAATTGTCAATTAGTTTGAGGATTTTTTCTTTCTCGTCTGGGTGAAACCATTTTATTTCTTGATCGCGACCGAACCACGACAACTGTTTTTTTGCGTAGCGGCGCGTGTTTTGCTGTATCATGCCGATGGCATAGTCGCGCGTCCAAGTGCCATCGAAATAGTTAAACAACTCCTTGTAACCCACCGTGTTAAGCGCATTCAGTTGACGAAATGGGTACAAACTGCGCGCCTCTTGTTCCAATCCCTGCTCCATCATCTGCAGCGTGCGCTGGTTGATGCGCTCGTAGAGTTCCGCGCGCGGACGGTTCAGACCAATCTTCACAATGTCGAACGAGCGCTCTTTCACCCGATTGGTGCGCAGTTCGGAGAATTTTCGCCCCGTCATCTGCATCACTTCCAGCGCGTGCATCATGCGCTTGGCATTTTTCAGATCGACCTCGGCATAATGCTCTGGATCGAGTTGGCGCAATCGCCGCCGAATGCCCTCAATGCCATGATGTTCGTAAAATTCCGCCACACTCTGGCGCGTCTCGGCATCAATGGTTGGCAGATCGTCGATTCCACGGCAAATGGCATCGGCATAAAGCATAGATCCGCCAGTGAGCAATGCGCTACCCGTGCGAGCAATCTCCGCTTCAATCACGGGAATAGCATCAAGTTCGAACTGCCCTGCGCTGTACGGCTCGTTGATGGAGCGGCACGCCACAAAATGATGTTTCACCTCGGCCAACTGTTCATCAGTGGGAGCGGCCGTGCCAATGCGCATTTCGCGAAACATCTGCCGCGAGTCGCACGACACAATGTCGCAGCCCAATCGTTTGGCAATCGTCAGGCTGATATCGGTTTTACCAACGCCCGTTGGACCAACCAACACAAAGAGTTTTCCGCGAAGTGACAAAAAATTACAGATTTCAAATTGTGGCATCACACGCATTTAATTGCAGCAACGCCATCTTGCTACTTTTGACTTGCTACTTGCTACTTAATAGACCTCATTGCCATTCTCGTCGAACGACATGTTGCCAAAGCCCTCTTCGTCAATTTCATCAGGATCGAAGTCGTCGCCACCATAAAATTCGGGGTCGATGTCGGTCGATATCTTGTTGGCAAATGCCTCCATATCAACGGTTTGCGCGGGAGCTTTACCTTTGCTCAGCGTGCAAACGGATTCGGCCAGGTCGCTGCCCGTGGTTATCTTTTTCAGCTCCACGAAGAACGAGCGCTCGTTCAGGTTGTCGAACACATAGAGCAGACGCTGACCTTTGTCGCTGATGAGGTCGGACAGGCGCGTTTCGGACATCAAATAAGTATCCTCGTCGGAGCTTGCACCCATGTCGAACAGAAGAATTTCCTGCTCTTTTTCCCACGCCTCGTTGCAGATGAAAAACGAGGTTATCTCCTTTTGCGTGTAGCCAGCGCACTTCTGAATTGCCTCGTGAAATTGCAGAAAAGTGGCATCGGCATCAATCTCAATTTCGCGACGAAAGTCCTCGACCTCGTCCGACAGAAGTAGAAATTTGTATACCATAAATTCGATTTATTTTTTCAAGATTATCAAACTACAAAGATACAAATCTTTTGCAACATTACAAAATCGCTTTTTTTGAAAAAAAAGACCCCGCAACAATGCGGAGACTTTTTTCAATTTTCTAATTACCCAATTATCCAATTTTTTAATTAAGAACCGCATTGTCCATCATCAAGCGAACAATTAAATAATTGGAAATTAAACAATTAAGTAATTTTTAGAAGCTATATCCGATACCAAGTCCGATGTTGCCTTTGAACTGCACGCGCTCGGTGGCATTTTCACCGTTTTTATCGGCAATCATCACGCCGTTGTAGTATTTCAGCGAGGTGCTGAGCGTTACATTCAGCACTTTCAGGAACTGATACGAGATGGAGAAGTCCCAATCGACATCGAAATTGCCGAAACGACGGTGTTCGGTCATATCGTCCGACCATTTGTAGGGCGTGAAAATGCCGACGGTCGAGATGATTTTCAGGTTTTCGATGCGCGTGTAGTTTACACCAGCTTTGGCCGAAAGACCAAGTTCACACAGCACATTTTTGTCGGGATCGATGCCATATTTCGGGCGGAATTGGAAGTATTGCACTGCGCCTTCACCATCGGTGTATTTCATGCTATCGGCCGTGCAAGTGGAGATACGCCCAGCCACTGGCGAAATGTAGACCGTAAAAATTTCGTTTGGTTTCCAGTCGATACCGAGCGAGATGTCGGTGTACGAAGGCGAGAGCCAGCTCGAAATCGGTTTTTTGTAGTTGTCGCCATACTCGTAGCCTTTGGCATACTGCGATTTGAAACTTGCCATGGCTGTGAGGTACCATGTTTTGTGGAATTCCCAACCGAACTTAGTGCTGAAGTTGATTTTGTCGTTCGATTTACGCCAAGGCGAGTAGGAATTTTCGAGGTACGACATACCGAAATCGGTGTCCAAGTTGCTTTCCCACGCCACGGTGTTCTTTTTGTAGAGTAGCGTAACGTTGGCGGCCGCCACGGTGGTTACGTTGTTGTTGCCGCCCGCAGCCCAGTTCCACATGCCAGTGGCACTTGCGTTGAGCGAGAGAATGCCCGTGCAAGTCCAATACTTTTCTTTTACGGGTTCGACTGCCGCTGCATCGCCTTCGGT
>CAVHRT010000147.1:0-3537 GCA_963638355.1 Flexilinea sp.
ATGGCACAGGTGTGGCTGGCTGCATTGTTGCGAGCAAAACCAACGGCAACTCCATATTTCTTCCTGCGGCCGGCTATCGCTACTACGATAAGCTGGGCGACGCAGGCTCGTACGGCTACTATTGGTCGAGTTCGCTCTTCACGTACAACCCGAACTACGCCCAGGGTGTGGGCTTCTACTCCGACAGCCACGGCGCGGGCGGCTACTACCGCTTCTATGGACGGTCTGTTCGGCCTGTATCTAAAGTGGACGAGGTAATTGCGCCATGTTATAGCGTCTCGCTTGCAGAAACTGAAAATGGCACAATAAGCACTAGTGCAACCTTAGCGCAGGTTGGCGAAACTGTTACTCTTAAAATTACGCCAAGCTCAGGCTACAAGCTGAAATCGCTTAGTGTAATGTGTGGTGAAAAAGAGGTAGAAGTTACTAATAATTCATTTATAATGCCCGAAGGTGAGGTGAAAATTACAGCTAATTTTGTACTTGTTTCAGGCATTGAGAATGGTTATACATGGATTGACCTTGGTCTAAGCGTGCGTTGGGCAACCATGAATGTGGGTGCTACCGCCCCTGAAGAGTATGGCAATTACTATGCATGGGGTGAAATCGCTGCTAAATCCACTTACGATTGGTCAAATTACACACTTGCCGATGGAAGTTCTGATGCTCTTACGAAATATTGCGATGACGCAAATTCTGGGAAAGATGGTTTTACCGATGATTTAACTACGCTAACTGCGGCAGACGATGTTGCCACACAGAATTGGGAAGGAAATTGGCGCATACCAACCAATGATGAATGGCAGGAGTTGATAGATAATTGCGAATGGGAATGGACAGACGACTATAACAATACAGGCGTGGCCGGTGATATCGTAACAAGTAAAACCAACGGCAACACCATATTCCTTCCTGCGGCTGGCTTTCGCGACGTCGATGAGCTGTACAACGCAGGCTCGTACGGCTACTATTGGTCGAGTTCGTTCCTCACGGGCTACCCGTTCAACGCCCAGTTCGTGAACTTCTACTCCGACTACCACGACACGAGCAACAACAGCCGCCGCTATGGACACTCTGTTCGCCCTGTATCTAAAGCAGGCGAAGTAATTGCGCCATGTTATAGCGTCTCGCTTGCAGAAACTGAAAATGGCACAGTAAGCACTAGTGCAACCTTAGCGCAGGTTGGTGAAACCATTACCATCAAAATTACTCCAAACACTGGTTATTCACTGAAAACGCTCAGCGTAAAAAGCGGCGAAAATGAGGTAGAAGTTACTAATAATACATTTGTAATGCCAGAAGGTGAGGTGAAAATTACAGCTAGTTTTGTAGTCCTGTCATTTAGCGTTTCAGCAGAGAAAAAAGTAAAATTTGCACCAGGCAACTTGCAATACACGCAATCTACTAACACATGGGCATTTGCTGCAAACCAATATGAAAAGCTTGGTAGCGCCAATATAAGTAGTTCTGCTCTTGCCGACAAGATAGACCTATTTGGCTGGAGTGCTAATAATACCACCGCTCAGTGGGGTATTAGTACGTCAACAAACAATGCTGACTACAGTGGTGACTTTGTAGATTGGGGTAAGAATATCGGTGACGGCAATACTTGGCGCACACTCACAATTGATGAATGGGCGTATCTGTTCAAAACTCGTACTGATGCAAGTAGTAAATATGGTGTAGCCCGCATCAATCTAAATGCCGATGGCTCACAATATACGAACGGTATAATTGTTTTACCGGACTCTTGGACTTGCCCATCGGGTATCACCTTTAAGAGTGGTGTCGCTGATAGTTATGGTGAGCAATACTATGCCGATTACCAAACGTTTACGTTGTCTCAGTGGGAGCAGTTGGAGCAAGCGGGTGCCGTATTCCTGCCTGCTGCGGGCAGCCGTCCCGGTACGATGATGCTCTATGTTCAGGTCTACGGCTACTACTGGTCGAGTTCGGTGTACGACGCGGACGTCGCGAACTACACGTACGGCGGCTACTTCTGCAGTGCCCTCCTCGATCCGCAGGACTACTGCAATCGCTACCTCGGGCAGGCGGTACGTCTTGTGCAAGATGTGAAATAAAGGTGAGAGTTGAGAGGTTATAGGTTATAGACAAAACAAGAGCAGCCGAGATTTCGGCTGCTCTTTGTTTTTTGTCCACATAGAGGATCTATAGGCTCAATTTTTTCAGTTTGAAAAAAAATGCTACATTTGCAGCGAGAAAGAGAATTACTCATTCGATTGAGTAATTTTACTCACATCATTGAGTAAATCACACAAAACATGATACAACGCAAACAATATCAACTACTTATGTCGCGCATTAAAGAGGCGCGCAAGTGTATTCAAGTTATCGAAGGACCACGTCAAGTGGGCAAATCTACTCTTATCAAACAGGTGCTACACGCTACAGATACTCCATGGCTGCATTTTGCTACAGACAATGTTGTTACTAGCGGCAATGAGTGGATTAGCGAATGCTGGAATACGGCTCGTAACAAGATGCAAATCGAGCATTTAAGTGAACTTTTGCTTGTGATCGATGAGGTGCAACGATTGTCGCATTGGAGCGATGCGGTAAAAAAAGAGTGGGACGCCGACACTTTTAACGACGTAAACATCAAAGTGATACTGCTTGGTTCGTCGCGTGTGATGCTCGAGCGCGGGCTGTCCGATAGTCTTAAAGGCAGGTTCGAGGTTATACGCATGCCAAACTGGTCGTTTGCTGAAATGCGCGATGCTTTTGGTACTACTTTAGACGAGTATATCTACTATGGTGGATATCCTGGTGCTGCAGAATATATTTCCGATCCCGATCGTTGGCGCAACTACATACGCAGTTCTATAGTCGATGCAACCATCAACAACGATATTTTGATGGATAGCCCCATTGGTAAACCTGCTTTGCTACGACGCACTTTTGAATTGAGCGCTGCCTATTCTGGACAGATGCTTTCGCTCACTAAGATGATAGGACAGTTGCAGGATGCTGGCAACACAACTACGCTTTCGGGTTATTTGGACCTGCTTGACCAAAGTGGAATGGTGTGCGGATTGCAAAAATTTGCCACCAATCAAGTGCGCCGTCGTGCCTCAATACCTAAATATCAGGTCTACAACAATGCGCTATTGTCGTTCTATTCTGACGAAGATTTTCTCACAGCACGCAACAATCACAAAATATGGGGGCGTTTTTATGAATCTGCAGTAGGTGCTCACATTATCAATTGCGCCTATACTAGCAATTTTCGTGTGTTCTACTGGCGTGAAGGAAACGATGAAGTCGATTTTGTGCTGGTGCGCAATTCGCGTATAGTTGCTATCGAGGTCAAAAGTAACGACACTACCAATACTGCTGGACTGCATTGTTTTGAAAAAATATTTCACCCATATCGCACCATGATTGTTGGCGCAGGTGGCATTCCATTGGAGACATTCTTGTCGTTCGACCCAGTTGAGTTATTCAACTGAAACTCGCGTTACAAACCATTTGAGATGAAAAAAAATAAATTACTCATTCAATTGAGTAATTTTACTC
>CAVHRT010000148.1:0-3514 GCA_963638355.1 Flexilinea sp.
AAACAAACAAAATAATTTTTGTATTTTAATTGTGAGTTACGAAACCGATGGCAACAAAATTATCTACAAAGACTGCCATTTCAAACCTATAGAGGCATTTTCATGGGATTGCCTAACACTTGGAGCTCTTGGCTGGGGACAAATTCAAATAACAAACGCTAGTAAATTAAAATTCTGCAAAAGTCAAAATCGAAAGAAATGGATGTTAGAGCTTTGCAACAACCTTGAAGAATTTTATAATGCCGAAATTGGCAAAATCAAAGAACGCAAAGCGTGGTTTACAGAAATACGCAAATACTGGGAAAAACAATAATCCACCACCAATGTCATCATTCATTATCGAAGGCGGACACACGCTGCACGGAGCCATAACGCCACAAGGAGCCAAAAACGAAGCGCTGCAAGTAATCTGCGCCACAGTGCTAACCGACGAACCAGTCGAGATTGATAACATTCCCGACATTCTCGATGTAAACAATCTGATTCAGCTGCTGCGCGACATGGGCGTGAGCGTAGAACAGTTGGGCAAAGGTCATTTTCGCTTTTGCGCACGTTCGCTCGACACGGCATTTCTCGAAAGCGACACTTTTCTGGCAAAATGTGCTAAACTGCGCGGCTCAGTCATGCTCATCGGACCGCTCACAGCGCGCCTCGGACATGTGATTTACGCCAAACCCGGTGGCGACAAAATTGGCCGCCGCCGCTTGGATACGCACTTTGTCGGCATACAAAAATTGGGTGCAACGCTCACCTACAATCAGCCAAAACAGGCCTACGAACTCACATCGAACGGGCTGCGCGGCACCTACATGCTGCTCGACGAGGCCTCGGTGACTGGCACTGCCAACATAGTGATGGCAGCCGTGCTAGCGCAAGGCACAACCACCATCTACAACGCCGCCTGCGAGCCTTATCTGCAACAACTTTGCAAGATGTTGAATGCCATGGGAGCAAAGATTTCCGGCATCGCATCGAACCTACTCACAATCGAAGGTGTGAGCGCACTGCATGGCACCACGCACCGCATTCTGCCCGACATGATTGAAGTGGGCAGTTTCATTGGCATGGCAGCCATGACGGGCAGCGAACTGACAATAAAAGATGTGTCGTATGCCAACCTCGGCATCATTCCCGACAGTTTCCGCCGCATGGGCATCAAAGTGGAACAGCAAGGCGACGACATTCACATTCCAGCGCAATCGACCTACGAGATCGAATCGTTTCTCGATGGTTCCATTCTGACGCTTGCCGACGCACCTTGGCCTGGACTCACGCCCGATCTGCTGAGCGTGCTGCTGGTGGTTGGAACGCAAGCCAAAGGCAGCGTGCTGATTCACCAAAAAATGTTCGAAAGTCGCCTATTTTTCGTCGATAAACTGATAGACATGGGTGCGCAAATAATCCTGTGCGATCCACACCGCGCCGTAGTCATCGGTCACGACCACAAAATTCGCCTGCGACCAAACAACATGACTTCGCCCGACATTCGTGCAGGCATTGCGCTGCTCATTGCCGCCATGAGTGCCGATGGTGTGAGCCGCATCGACCACATCGACCAAATTGACCGCGGCTACGAAGACATCGAAAACCGCCTGAATGCCATCGGAGCGAAAATCAGGAGAGAAGAGTAAAATTAGACAAAAGAGTAAAGAATAAAGACAAAAGACGGTTTTAGTAACAAGTCGCAAGAGATGGAACTGCAAATGATTATGGTCATTTCGGTTCGACAAGCTCACCGCACTGCAATTTTCAAATCTTCAAGTTTTCAAATAAACAATAGGAATAGTGCGGAACGCAATCAGAAACCAGAAATCTAGAAATTAGAATTCAAAAAAATTAATGAAACCAACTATCGGAATATCAGCCAATTACAAGGACGGAACTTCGCGCATTGCCGATGCGTATGTGCAGGCAGTGGCACTGGCAGGCGGCATTCCGTTGCTCATTCCCGTGCTCGATGACGAAGCCGCACTTGCCACAATCGTCGACCAAATTGACGGCCTTGTGCTGAGCGGTGGTGCCGACATCGACCCAAAATATTTTGGCGAAGAGACGCTGCCACAATGCGGCACAATAGTGCCAGAGCGCGACCAGTACGACCTGCGGCTCATCACACACGCGCTGCGGCTGCAAACGCCCATTCTCGGCATCTGCCGCGGCATGCAAGTGCTGAATGTGCAGATGGGCGGCTCGCTCTATCAGGACATCGACACGCAATGCACCAACCCACTGCGCCACGACCAACACCTCACGCCACGCACCGAGCCAACACACGCCGTCAAAATCGAAAAAGATACAAAGCTAGCTAAAATAATCGGCACTAACTCGCTGATGGTCAACACATTCCACCATCAAGCGGTAAAAACAGTTGCACCCACGCTGCGCCAATCGGCCACAAGCGACGACGGCATTTGCGAAGCGATAGAGTCGCCCGACTACCCGATCATTGGCGTGCAATGGCACCCCGAAAATCTCACTTTGGCAAGATTTGCTGAGCATCGTGCGTTGTTCGAATGGCTCGTTGGCGAGGCCAAAATTCATCACCGAGCAAAGGAGATTCACCGCAAATTTGTGTCGCTCGATTCGCACTGCGACACGCCAATGGTCTACACCGACGGCATGGATTTTGGTCAGCGCAACGACAACGCTTTGGTCGATTTTGTAAAGATGACCGAAGGTCGCATCGACACCATATTTATGGCGGCGTACATTCCACAAAAAGAGCTGGACGACGCCTCCACCGCTGCCGCCACAAAATTGGCGTTCGACACATTGCAACTTATTCATAATCAAGTAGATAAAAATTCAGCAAAAGCCTGCATTGCCACCTCGGCTGACGAGATTTTGAATGCCAAACGCTGCGGTTTGAAAGCCGTGGTGCCAGTGGTTGAAAATGGTTACGCCATCGGGCGCGACATTGCCAACATCGAGCGATTCTACCGCCTTGGCGTGCGCTACATCACGCTGTGCCACAACGGCGACAACCTGATTTGCGACAGCGCCTCGCGCACACAACACACGCACGGCGGCATCAGCCCATTTGGACGCGAAGTGATAGCCGAAATGAACCGCCTCGGCATCATGGTCGACCTGTCGCACGCAGGCGAAAAGAGTTTCTGGCAAGCGTTGGAGATTTCGCAAAAACCGATCATCTGCTCACACTCGTCGGCACGCGCACTATGCGACCACCCGCGCAACCTCACCGATGCACAACTGCGCGCCCTCGCGGCACAAGGCGGAGTGTGCCAAGTATGCCTCTACGACGGCTTCTTGACCAAAAACGAAGGCTCTGCCAGCGTACAGACGGCCGTCGATCACATCGAGCACATCATCGAAGTGGCGGGAATCGACTGCGTGGGCATCGGCTCCGATTTCGATGGCGGCGGAGAGATAAAAGGGTGTCGCGCAGAAAACGAGATAATCAACATCACCAAAGAACTGCTGCGCCGCGGTCACACCGACGACGAACTGCAAAAAATTCTCGGCGGAAACCTGCTACGTGTGATGAAAAATC
>CAVHRT010000149.1:0-3481 GCA_963638355.1 Flexilinea sp.
CTCTGTCATGCGAACATTCCTCACTCCTCACTCCTCACTCCTAATTCCTAACTCAGAACTCCTGATAAAACAGCTTCGCCCACTTGTCTTTGCGCTTGTGGCGACCCTCTTCGGAGTATTTCAGCACATAGAAGTTGTTTGGCAGGAGGTGCGGCAGCACAATGCGGTTTTCGAGCGTGCTTTCGATGGCGATTTTCTCCACCAAAATGCCACGTACATCGTACACAAAAATGTAGCGATCCATGTCGGCTTGCGGCACATACACCACATATTCGCCATTTTCGTACGCCACAGTGAGTTTGCTACCACTGCCGCTTGTGCCATCGAGCGTCTTTATGAGCAGCGGCTCCGAGAGTTCGGTCAGATGCTCCTCGCAACCCTTGTCCAAATCGGTGCACTGCACTTGGCAATAGTACTCGGTGTTTGGCTGCAGGTCGTTGATGTAAGCCATCGGCTCGGCATTGCCAAGAATGGTGAGCTCGCGCCCTTGGTGAAGATAGATGATTTTCTCGTTACATTTTGCCGTGAAAGCGTCTACTGCCGCGCCGCCTTTGCCACCTTTGTGCGTGTAGGTGAGCATTATGCGCGTGTAGGTGGTGTCGGGCGCAAAAGTCTTGGTCGCTTTGGTAGTTTTGCCCACCTCTATCGAATCGATAACGGTCCACTCCACACCATCGGCTGAGATATGCACTTTGAGCCGACCGCCTATTTCGGGATCATCATTATTGGTGTAGTTGCCACAAACCCAGAACGAAAATTCGCTCACTGGCGACACATAATCCTGCGTAACGAGCGTATCGCCTGTGCTTTGGAACAACAGAGCGCGCGAACCTTGGCTCTTGACCGATGTGGTAGTGCTATTAAAATTCGACGACCAGCCACTCTCTGCCACAGCCGATTTATCACCAAAATCCTCGAAACTCTGCATCACTTCCGACGATTCCTGCACTTTGCGATAGACCGTGATGTAATACGCTTCGGCATCGTCCACCGCGTCCCAATGCGCCATGAACGAATAGGGCGTAACGTCGCTAGCCTCGTCCATCGTAGGCGTAACCACATAGGTCGGGCGCGGCGAAGTACCAGTAACGCCTAGCGTTGCCATGCTCGTCGACGAGGTTATCGTCACAAAGCTAACCTCCACATCGCAAACTTGTGCATTGGGATAATAGCGCAAATAGATCAAACGATTGAATGTAGAATCGCCCAAAACAGTATCGGTGAGTGAGCCACTCCAGACTTCGGTATCAAACGAGAGTTCGAAATTGCTTTTTGTGGTGATAGTCACTTTGTCGCTCGGCACAAGTCCCTTGCCTTTTATACGAACCGAATCAATCCCGGCCGAAATGGTGCGACGTTTTTCGCTGTCGTACAACGAATTAAGCAAATCGACGCTACTCGGCTCGAATGTGAAACTGCTGACGCTATCGGAAATGTAGACAAACGAAATGACATTGCCCGTCTCGCGAATGTTCAACAATGGTTGCTCGATGTCGGTGCCATCGTGCAAAACTGGGCGGAAAATCATCACACCGCGCGTGCCAGGATAGGTGTCGCTCGCCGACGATGAGGTCGGTTTCGAGTTGTATGCCTCCACAATATCGATGCGCAGATTGCTGGGGTCGTTATTGGGTTTGTTATTGTCCCACGAACCAGCATCGTAGTTGATGTGCGTAACGAGCATTCCCACGCCAGGCAGCGAATTTTCGGGCGTATCCCAACCAACACGCTGACGATTTTCAATCATAAAAAATTCGCGTGGCGATGGACTTGCGCCATTCAAATTATGCGTCGTTGCCGCCACCAGATAGGCTTGATTCGATGTAGCGAGCGGTTCGAGCATGTGCAAGCCGGGATTTTCCAACTGCGTGGGCGTGAGCCACCCCAAAAAGAAGCGCTCGTACGATGAATAAGTGGGCGGTGTGCGACTGCTGTTGTTATACGAACCGCTACACATCACGTCCCACGAGCCAACCGTGTAGGCATCGCCATCTTCGGTGTTGTACATGTCGGGCAAACCAAGCACATGACCAAATTCGTGAACAAATGTACCAATGCCACACATGGTCGAACCAGAACTCAAGCGCAGCTCGGAGGTGCAAGCGTAGTCGTAGACCGTTTTTCCACAATACTCGGCACTGCCCCACACTTTCGAACGGTGCGGCCAAACGGTATTTTCACCGCCATATTCCGCCTCGTTGTGACCAGCATAGTAGACAAACACATTGTCAAGCACGCCATTGTTGTCGGTGTCGTAGATGGACAAATCAACGCCCGCATCGCAAGCCTTTTCTACCGCTTGGGTTATCATTATCGAGGCATTCACATCGGTTCTATTACTGCTATTGCCACCGTAATATGCCATCGTTTCGGGCAATGTGTATGGTCCATAGACATCGAAAATAGGGCTAAATGCACTATCGCTAGCGGCGATGAAATAGTCGCGCGCCGAGCCAGTGCCGCCATTTTCGCTGTAGCCACTCTCGTTGAGCAGCGCAGTGAATTTTGCTTGCGGATCGGAAAGGGTAAATTTCAGATCAGAAAATTCTACCAAGATGACAAGGCTATGCGGTGAGCCTTTCAGCGGATACGATTTGGCATGCGCCTGTTGGTGCAAAGCACGTTGGCGCACATGCAGGCGTTGCACAGCGGCTGGCATCTGCTCTACGCGCTGCAGCGAAGCCACAAACTGCAGTTCAGCGGCAGAGCGTTGCTCCGCATTATGAGCCACCACGCCCGACAATTGCAGCGCATCGTCGGCAGCAAAGGTGGCGTACTGAAAACCGTTGGCACTCTCTGCCACCAAATAGCCATCGCTGGTTGTGGTGTAGTGCGCCATCTCGTCGCCATGAAGCGACACCTGCAGCGTGGTGCCATCGGGCTGAGTAACAGTCATCGGCTCGGGTATGGCAGGGACGGCTTTTGCCGCAATAGCAGCAAGCAACGCGACAAACAAAACCAAATACTTTTTCATCTTTCTTACCTAATAAAAATTCTCCATTATTCAAACGGCAAAGTTACGAAAAAATTGCGCACCGCGGCACTACTAGGAACAAAAAACGAGGGACATCGCTGCCCCTCGTTATCTTCAGAAAATAAGTTCGGAACTTATCTCATTTTGCTAACAGCCACACGCTCTTTGCCAGCCAAAGGTGCAAACTTATCGGTTGCTTTCGAGCTGTTCAGACGAACGGCCTTAGGACCAACATTTTGTTTCGAAGAAGCATTGGTGTAGGTGCGACTTACGACCTCGCCAAGTTTGCCAGTGAAATCGACGGTGCTATCGTTAACCAATTCAGTCTCCAAGCCGTAGTATGGATTAATAGTTGTCCAGTTGGTTGTGGCAATCCAATCAACATCTATCGAATAGGTGCCTTTTGTGTTATCGACATTACCAGCGGTTACAAGACCAAAAGTCAAATAACTGTATCCAATTCCTTCGTCGGTAATTTGAGCGCTAAGCATCTTACCACCACTGAGG
>CAVHRT010000150.1:0-3471 GCA_963638355.1 Flexilinea sp.
ATAAGCGAGAGCAGAGCCAAACTCGTTTGAGCTATGCCGAGCGGAGCAAAAATCAGATGAAATCTGAAATTCCCAACACGCTTGCAAAGGTAACAATTATTTTGTAATTTTGCAGTCCAAAAATTTCAAAAAAATGGCAGAGAGAAAAGTCCGCGTGCGTTTTGCACCATCGCCTACGGGAGCGCTACACATTGGCGGCGTGCGCACGGCGTTGTACAACTATCTTTTCGCCCGTCAGCACGGCGGCGAACTCATTTTTCGCATCGAAGATACCGACAGTCACCGCTTCGTTCCTGGTGCCGAAGAGTACATTTTGGAGTCGTTTCGCTGGCTCGGAATAAAATTCGACGAGGGTGTTTCGTTCGGTGGAAACTACGGTCCATACCGCCAAAGCGAGCGCAAACCCATCTACAAAAAATATGTGCAGCAACTACTCGACGCTGGCAAAGCCTACATCGCTTTCGACACGCCCGAAGAGTTGGACGCCAAACGCAAAGAGATTCCCAATTTTCAATACGATGCCTCCACGCGCATGCAGATGCGTAACTCGCTGACAATGAGCCGCGAGGAGGTCGACCGCCGCATTGCCGAAGGCGAGCAATATGTAGTGCGTTTTCTGATTGAGCCAGGCGAAGAAATCACCGTTCACGACCTGATTCGTGGCGATGTGCATATCAACTCCACCATTTTAGACGACAAAGTGCTATATAAATCGGCCGACGAACTGCCAACTTACCATTTGGCGAACATTGTCGACGACCATCTGATGGAGGTTTCGCACGTTATCCGTGGCGAAGAGTGGCTGCCAAGTGCGCCGCTGCATGTGTTGCTCTATCGTGCCTTTGGTTGGGAAGATTCGATGCCGCAGTTTGCACACCTTTCGCTGCTTCTGAAGCCCGATGGCAACGGCAAACTGAGCAAGCGCGATGGCGATCGTCTGGGTTTCCCTGTGTTCCCGCTCGAATGGCACGACTCCAAAACTGGCGAGGTGTCGAGCGGCTATCGCGAAAGCGGCTATCTGCCCGAAGCAGTCATCAATTTCCTTGCGTTGCTTGGCTGGAACCCTGGAACCGACGAGGAGGTGATGTCGATGGATGACCTTGTGCGCCTGTTCAACATAGAGCGCTGCAGCAAGAGCGGCGCCAAATTCGACTACGAAAAAGGCAAGCATTTCAACCATATCTATCTGCAAAAACGGAGCGACAAAGAGTTGGCACCCGAGGTTCAACAGCACCTCGACCAACTGGGCATTGCCGCCGACCCAGCCAAAGTGGAAATGGCCATCGGAGCGATGAAAGAGCGCGCCACATTCACGCACGATTTGTGGGATTTGTGCCGATTCTTCTTCGTTGCGCCAACCGAATTCAACGAAAAAGATGTGCAGAAACGCTGGAAAGAAGAGACCCCAACCCTACTCACCGATCTGCTCGCAAAACTGGAGACGATCCCGACTTTCGACGATACCGAAGCCGCCGAAGAGGAGATAAAAGCGTGGTGCGCAGAGAAAAATTACGGTCTTGGCAACGTGATGAACCCGTTCCGCCTGACGCTTGTTGGCGAAATGCGCGGTCCACAAATTTTCGTCATCACCAAAATTCTTGGAAAAGACGAAGTGTTGCGCCGTCTGCGCTATGCACTAGAAAAAATTTCTTGCTGATAAAATCTGAAATCTGAAATCTGAAATTAATAAACATGCGTCAAAAAATTCTTTTCATAGTCAATCCGAAATCGGGAACGCTGAGCAAAACCAACTGGATTTCGATGGCTACGCGCATGCTGGCCAAAGATTTCGATTTGGAATTTAAGTACACCACGCACCGAGGTCATGCCTGCGAACTGGCGCAACAAGCCGCTGCCGACCGCATTCCGATAGTGGTGGCCGTTGGCGGCGATGGCACGGTAAACGAAATTGCAAGTTCGCTCGTTGGCACCGACACTGCGTTGGCCATTCTGCCGCTCGGCTCGGGCAATGGTTTGGCGCGCGAACTCGGCATCTCTACCAAAATTGCGCCAAGTGCCATCAGTTGTATTAAACACCTGAATTTCAAGCAGATAGACTACGGTCGTGTGAACGATGTGCCGTTTTTCTGCACTTGCGGCGTCGGTTTCGATGCGCAAATTTCGTACGAAATAACACAGCGTTCGCGCCGCGGTTTGTGGATGTATGTCTCGCTCTGCGTGAAAAATTACTTCCATTTCAGCCCGCTCACCTGCACCTTCGAGCACGATGGCATCACCGACACGCGCCAAGCTTTCATGGTCAACTGCGCCAACATTCGCCAATTCGGTTTCAACGCCTACATTGCGCCGCGCGCCGACCTTTCCGATGGCAAATTGAGCGTTACGGTGATAAAACCTTTCGGCATTTGGGCTGCATTGCGCCTGCTGATGGGACTTTTCACCCGACGGCTCGACCACATGAAAAAATATGTGGAGACTTTCGATTGCGAGCGAGTAACCATCACCACACCACAAAAAACACCGCTCCACTGCGATGGCGACTACATTGGGCTTGCCGACCACATCGATGTTGAAATTGTGCCAAACGCACTGAAAGTGGTAACGCCATAAAAAAACGCAAGTCCTTTTGGATTTGCGCTTTTTGCTTCAGATTTGGCGACGAGCCTTAATCTTCCTTGATAAAAATTTTCATCTGTCCCGAAGCCACCACGGCATCGTCGACGCACGATTCAGCCTCGAGCAGTGTGATGCCAGCCGCCTCGCCAAGAATGCGCAGCGTAGTTTGCAGTGTGCTACCCACAGCGGGCAACGCCTCGATGCGCAACTTTTTGATTTCGCCAATGTAACCCAACTTGGGCGCAAGTCCCTGCTGAAAAGTAGAAAAACCCGCAAAAGCAGCAGCCGACTGAGCAATATGCTCAATCAGCCCTGGTTCGCGTAGTCTGCCATCAGCACAGAAAATGTTGTCGCTCTTGACGGTCAGAGCCGTGTGCGCCTCACTTTCGGTGGCACTCACCAGCGTATCGACCATGACGATGGGCGGACGCTGCGGAATGAGTTTGTAGATGGCTTCGCCTGACAATAATGGCTCTTGGTTCGTTGCCATTACGCCATGCGCTCAGCAATGAAATCGTAGAGTGCACCGAAAGTTTTCACTTGTGGCATCTCGGCAGGTTTGATTTTCACGCCAAACTCGTTTTCGATGAGCGCAACCATGTCGACAAGGCTCAAACTATCGAGTTCGAGCGTCTCTTTGATGTTTGCATCGGGTGTAATAACCGATTCTTCTACTTCAAATTCTTCTGCCAATACTTGATTTACTTTGGCAATCAATTCTTCTTTTGTCATGACAATTTATTTATTTCAATTTTCAAATTTCAGATTACAAATTACGCACAATCAGCGTTGAGTTGGTGCCGCCAAAGCCGAACGAGTTCGACAGGAATGTGTCGAAGTGTTTCTCGACGCGCTTGGCAGGAATGAGCAGTTTTGCACTGTCCTCATCAGGAT
>CAVHRT010000151.1:0-3457 GCA_963638355.1 Flexilinea sp.
CTTTGTACAAAAATGGCGCAAAAATAATTAAGTAATTGGAAATTAGATAATTGGATAATTGGATAATTTACTCGTCTTTACTCCTTATTCCTTACTCTTTACTCCCAAAAATCAGCAATAATTTCTTCGATTTTCCGTTATATTCTTTAGCGCAATATCACGCCTTTTGAAACGCAATTTGTTAATACTGATAGGTTTGTTCCTCTGCTTGGCGGCGGAGGCTAAGCGTGTGTATGTGCGCGGCTATGTGCTCGACGAGACCAAACATGCCATCGAGTTTGCCAATGTGCAGGTAAAGGGCACTTCGCAAGGCACTGCCACCAACGAGCAGGGCTTCTACGAATTGCGCGCCGAGGTTACCGATTCGTTCACCATTGTCTATTCGTGTGTGGGCTTCGAAACGGCCGAGGAGTGTTTCGCACTTACCGACGAGGCGCTGAATGTTACCAAAATTCTGAAACCATTCTCTACCGAATTGGGCGATGTGGAAGTGCGCGCCTACAAGCGTCAGCCAACCAACATGCAGGTGCTGAATACTGATCAATTTCGCATGACGCCCGACGCTTCGGGTGGTAACATCGAGTCGCTTCTGACATCGTTCGCGGGTGTGAACTCGACCAACGAACTCAGCTCGCAGTATTCGGTGCGCGGCGGCAACTACGATGAAAACAGCGTTTATGTGAACAACATCGAAGTCTATCGGCCGCTGTTGGTGCGCGCTGGTCAGCAAGAAGGCTTGAGTTTCATCAATCCCGATCTTGTGCAAAGTGTGCAGTTTTCGGCAGGCGGATTTGGCGCACGCTATGGCGACAAAAGTGCGTCGGTGCTCGATGTAACCTACAAAACGCCCGAACGGCTCGAAGGATCGCTGTCGGTGAGTCTGCTCGGCGCATCGGCCTATCTCGGTTCGAAGTCGAAAAACTTTACGCAGGTTCACGGCATTCGCTATAAAACGTCGTCGTATCTGCTCGGCTCGCTCGACACCAAAGGTGAATATTCGCAGTCGTTTGTCGACTACCAGACCTACATGACTTTCCGCTTTGGCGACAAATGGAACGGCTCGTTTCTTGGCAATTTCTCGCAAAATTATTATCGTTTCCTGCCACAAGAACGCGAAACTGCCTTTGGTACGCTCACGCTCAATCGCAATTTCAAAGTCTATTTCGAAGGTCAGGAGAAAGATATTTTCCGCACCTATTTTGGCGCGTTCACGGTGAATTATCGCCCAACAAAGGAGTTCAAACTGAGTCTGATGACTTCGGCGTTCAACACCAACGAGCGCGAAACCTACGACATCACGGGGCAGTATTGGCTTTCGGATCTCGACATCAACAACACGGGAAATACTAACAATCAGGGCGTTGGCACCTACCACGAACATGCGCGCAATCGCCTTTCGGCCACGGTGGCAAATCTGTCGCACATTGGCGAATGGAAACGCGGCAACAACACGCTGCAATGGGGCGTTACGGGGCAAGCCGAGATCATTTTCGACCGCATTCGCGAGTGGGAATTTCGCGATTCGTCGGGCTATTCGCTGCCGCACGATCCCTCGAAAGTGGACTTAATTTACAATCTGACTTCGAAAAATAATCTTTACACGGCGCGCGTTACGGGCTATGTCGAGGAGAGTTACCGGCTGATTGCTCGCAGTGGCATCTGGAATTTCAACGGCGGCGTGCGGTTCAATTTTTGGAGTTTCAACAACGAATTCCTTGTTAGTCCGCGACTTTCGGCCACATACGTGCCAAATTTCAACACCGATTTCGATTTTCGTCTGGCGGTGGGGCTCTATCATCAAGCACCCTTTTATAAAGAGATTCGTCTGGAGCAGGAAGATGCCGATGGCAACAACACCATTGTGCTGAACCGCGACATCAAGGCGCAACGTTCGCTGCATGTGGTTTTTGGCGCCGATTATTATTTCCGATTGTGGAATCGCCCGTTCAAACTCACTGCCGAAGCCTACTACAAGCCTAGCGACCGCGTGAATCCGTATTATGTTGATAATGTGCGCATTCGCTACCTAAGCAACAACGACGCAGTGGCGCAGACGGCGGGCATCGACATCAAACTGTTTGGCGAATTTGTGCCTGGCACCGACTCGTGGATCTCGTTTTCGTGGATGTATTCCAAAGAAAATCTGCTGAACGATTCGTACGATGTTTATAGCAACACGGGTCGAAAACTCGGCACCATTAGCCCAGGCTGGATTGCGCGCCCCAACGAGCAACGCTACAATCTGTCGCTATTTTTTCAGGATTATTTCCCGAAACACCCTGAATATAAGGTCTATGTGAAATTGGTTTGGAGCGATGGTCTGCCATTTGGCCCACCACACAGCGAACGCTACGAAGCCACATTGCGCACCAAAGCCTACAATCGTGTCGACATTGGCGCAATGCGCGGTTTTGTACAGGGACGCGAAAAATTCATGAGCCGACAAAAAGTGGTGAAGGCTTTTTGGCTCAATCTCGAACTTTTCAACCTGTTCAATATCAAAAATGTGAACTCGTACTACTGGGTAACCGACATCTACAACGAGCAATTCGCCGTGCCAAACTACCTAACTGGCTTCATGGTGAATTTCAAGGTTACTGTAGACTTCTAACCAATTGATAATTAGGTAATTAAATAATTTGAAATTGGGTGATTAGTTAGAAGGTTTTCTCGAAACATGCCACCAAATGGCGTTCGTGGGCCAATTTGCGCAGATTCAAAACGGCATAGCGCATGCGCCCGAGTGCAGTGTTTATGCTAATCTCTTCAATCTTTGCTATCTCCTTGAAACTCATGTCGTTGACGAACCGCATGCGCACAATTCGTTGCTGATTTTCGGGCAGCAGGTCAATCAGTTTCATCATGTTGACGAGTGCCGATTCGTAGGTCAAACTGTCGAATGTGTCGTCGTAGAGTTTGGCATTGTTCAGCAGATCGATGGTCTCGTTTTCGTCGGTCGAGATGGTGTTTTCGTTCTTCTCGCGGCGATAATTGTCGTACACAATGTTGTGCGCAATGCGCGTCAGCCACGGAAAAAATCGCCCAACCTCGGTGTAGCGATGCTGCCGAATGGTGGTGATGGCCTTGATAAAGGTGTCTTGGAAAACATCGTCGGCTAGGTCGCTGTCGTGCGTAATGCCAAAGATGTAGTTGTACAGGCGATCTTTGTGCCTCATCAGCAGCACTTCGAACGCCTTGTTGCAGCCTTGCTCGTAACTCTTCACCAACAGTTCGTCGGACAAAGATTGCAGATTTTCCATACTTTTTCGATTAAACAAGAAGTAGGTTTGTTACGATAGGCAGATGTTTTTTGGGTGAATTTTGTGTTGATTTGTCGACAAAAGTAGAGGTTTTGTTTCAGTTGACCAAATTTTTTTGCAGAAAAATGCAATTTTCGTAGAAAAATTTCGTTTAAGTCTGATTGAGCGGCGAATTTGTCGAACCGCTAGTTATAGTA
>CAVHRT010000152.1:0-3425 GCA_963638355.1 Flexilinea sp.
GTTATTGGCACGATATTTGCAGAATTTTTCGCGGATTTTGCAAAATAAATTGTCGTGTTTAGCCGTTTTCAAGAAAAAAACACGCGATTTTTTGCTATATTTCGTTCAGAAACACTTTTAATTTCAAAATACATTGAGACAATTAAAAATTACAAAGTCGATTACCAATCGCGAGAGTGCATCGCTCGACAAGTATCTGCAGGAGATTGGCCGCGAACCCCTCATCACAGTTGAAGAGGAGGTTGAATTGGCGCAACTCATCAAAAAGGGTGGTCCCGAAAGTGAGCGTGCAAAGGACAAATTGGTGAAAGCGAACTTGCGTTTCGTGGTGTCGGTTGCCAAGCAGTATCAAAACCAAGGTTTGAGTCTGCCCGACCTTATCAACGAAGGCAATCTTGGTCTGGTGAAAGCCGCCGAAAAGTTCGACGAGACGCGTGGTTTCAAGTTCATTTCGTATGCCGTGTGGTGGATTCGTCAATCCATTCTGCAAGCCTTGGCAGAGCAGTCGCGCATTGTGCGTTTGCCGCTCAACCAAGTTGGCTCGCTCAACAAGATTAACAAGGCACTGCAACGCTTTGAACAAGAACACGAACGCCGTCCATCGGCCGAAGAATTGGCCAACGTGCTGGATATTCCAGTCGACAAAATTGCCGATACGCTGAAGGTTCAAGGGCGTCACACCTCCATCGATGCGCCATTTGTTGAGGGCGAGGACAACAGTCTGATTGACGTGCTGCCAAACGACGACAGTCCCGTGGCCGATGGCAAACTGATGGACGAGTCGCTATCGAAAGAGATCGATCGCCTATTCGAAACACTGTCGCAGCGCGAGGCCGACATTGTGCGTATGTTTTTCGGCATCAATTGCCACGAGATGACGCTCGAAGAGATTGGTGCTAAGTTTGCGCTTACCCGCGAACGCGTGCGCCAAATCAAAGAAAAGGCTCTGCGCAAGTTGAAAAACAACCCAGACAACAAAATTCTGAAAGGCTATCTCGGTCAGTAACTCATTGACCGACAGCGAGTTAATACAAAGAGAGCAATTCGTTGCTCTCTTTGTTCTTAAGAGTTAGAACATAGATTCTGAGAGCATAGAAGTTAGATTTGAGTGCCTATTTTCACTTTTCACTTTACACTTTTCACTTTATAGACTTTTCACTTGAATAACAACATCTCAAACGCCGATAGGCTCGGCACGGACAACATAGGTAAGTTGCTGGTGGAGTACGCTTTGCCAGCCATCATTGCCATGGCCTCGTCGAGCATCTATCACATCATCGACAGCATATTCGTAGGGCGCGGCGTGGGCGGCGCAGCCATTGCTGGTATGGCCATAACCATGCCCATAATGAACATCAGTTCGGCATTTGGCGCCATGGTGGGCGTGGGCGCGGGCGCAACCGTGTCGCTGCGCTTGGGCGAAGGCAACAAGATGGCAGCCGAAAAGACGCTCGGCAACGCTGCCCTGCTAAATGTGGTGCTCGGCATCACAGTGATGGTGCTGATGTTGGTCTTTCTCGATCCTATTCTGATACTTTTCAGCGGCGGAAATGCCACAGCCGAGACGCTAGAATATGCGCGCCAGTTTATGCAGATAATTTTGGCGGGAAATGTCATCACGCACCTCTATCTTGGCATGAACGACATGATTCGTGCTTCGGGCTATCCGCGCAAATCGATGACCATAGTGCTGACCACCGTTGCGGTGAATTTGGTGCTGAATCCGCTGTTCATCTTCAAATTTGGTTGGGGCATTCGCGGTTCGGCGGCTGCCACAGTCATTGCACAATGCGTGGCATTTACCATTGCACTGTCGCATCTCAGTTCTCGTAAAAACTTCATTCATTTCAGTCGCCGCTCGCTGCATTTCGAGTGGAAAATTATCGGTGCCATTCTGTCGATTGGTCTTGCGCCATTCCTTCTGAACTTGTGCGCCTCGCTGGTGGCTGCGTTTGTAAATAATGCGCTGCTGCGATTTGGCGGAACGGGCGCAAACGATGCTGTTACAGGCATTGGCGAGGGTATCGGCGACATCTATGTGGGCGGCTACGGCATTGCCAACCGCGTGGTGCTACTATTTATTATGGTGGTGCAAGGTTTGGCGCAAGGCATGCAACCAATTGTGGGCTACAACTATGGCGCTGAAAAATTTGACCGCGTGCGCAAGGCACTATTTTCGACCATTGCCTGCGCTGTGGGCGTGGCAACCATCGGATTTTTGATAGCACAACTGATGCCTGAAAAGATAGCGCAACTCTTTGTCGATTCGGGCAAAGGCGGCAACGAGCAAGCCATGATAGCCGCAGCCACGCAGGGTTTGCGCATCATCATGCTGATTTTCCCGCTGGTGGGATTCCAAATCGTTACGGGTAACTTTTTCCAATACATCGGCAAAGCGCCGTTGGCTATTCTCAATTCGCTCACACGACAGATGATTTTGTTGCTGCCACTACTCTACTTTTTACCGCAAACACTCGGTGCCTACGGCGTGTGGATTTCGTTCCCAATTTCCGACTCTGGCGCCGTTCTTCTGGCTACCATCTTGCTGATTTGGCAGATGAAAAAGATGAAACAAAGAGAAAAAGAATTGGCAATTAGTTAGAAGTTAGGAGTGAGAAGTTAGAAGTGTTCGGTATCCAATATCAACTGCAAAGTTGTGGAGCGCGAAACTTGATGAACTTTACAACTTTATGAACTTGATAAACTTTCCATCAACTAAATTTTGACTACCCAGCAGCGATACAAACAGATTCTTGCTTGGTTTCAGGCGAATTTCCCTGAGGCGCAGAGCGAACTGAAATTTGCCAACAATTTTCAGTTGTTGGTGGCTGTGGTGCTTTCGGCGCAGTGTACCGACAAGCGCGTGAATGCCATCACGCCAGCGCTTTTCGAGCGCTTTCCGACCATCGAATCGATGGCAGAAGCCGATGTCGCCGACATTCACGAGATGATTCGCAGCGTGTCGTACCCCAACAGCAAAGCCGCCTATCTGAAGGGCATTGCCGAGAAGATTTTGAGCGATTTTGGTGGCAAAGTGCCGTCGGACATCGACCAACTGCAGACGCTACCGGGCGTGGGGCGCAAGACTGCCAATGTGGTTACTGCAGTGGCATTCGGTCAGCCGCGAATGGCCGTAGATACGCATGTTTTCCGCATTTCGGAGCGATTGGGACTGACCACCAACAGCCGCACGCCACTACAAACCGAGCTGACGCTGACAAAGCATATTCCGCAAGAATTGATACCCAATGCGCACCACTGGCTGCTGCTGCACGGTCGCTACATCTGCACCGCCCGCAAGCCCAAATGCAACGAGTGCGGACTGAAAAATTTTTGCAGAAGCTACGAAAATAGTGAGGAATGACGCCAATTTACTACTGATGCGATAAATTTTTGATTATAAATCCAATAAAAGTTCTTTGACA
>CAVHRT010000153.1:0-3381 GCA_963638355.1 Flexilinea sp.
ATTGTGGGCGGTGAGCTTGTCGAACCGCCAAATTATCAATTGTCAATTATCAATTATCAATTGAAAAATTCCTCACTATTTTCAAATCGTCCAGTCCGCAATGTTGTAATCAGCTTCGACTTTGTTTTCGATGGAATCGGGCAAAAGATAGAAAAAATCGATGCCTGTGCGCTGCTCCACCTCGTCGACGCTGAGCATGTAGGTCATGAGCGGACGACTGCCAGACGCATTCGGGAAAATGAAGCCAATGGCCGTCCACGACTTGCCTTTTCGGCGCAGCACCACCTTGTAAAACGCCTTTGGCACGGCAATGCGATGGTCGCGCCCAATGGTCTTATGATCAGCCTCGACAATCGGTCCGCAAGCAATAAAAACCTCGCCATACTTCGCCGCCCAATCGCGCGCCAACTCCTCTAGAGCCTTCCAATCGCCATTGTTCAAGTTATGATTTTGCGGGCAGATATTTGTGCTGTAGAACGACTCCGCCATGGCCCGCTCCGACCATTTCATGTCGCCTGCAGGAGCCATATGTCCGCGGTCGTAGCCCGATTTGGTGTAGTCCTGATGCGTCACCTTAGCGCCACGCACTTTGGGATCGGGCGTAAAACTTTTGGCGCGCGGCACTTCGCCCATGGTCTCGCTGCGAGTGAGCGAATACGCCACCCAATGCGGCACAAGCCACACGGGACTGTAACTCACCGTGTAGCCCAAATGCTCTATTACCTGCTGCTTGCGCGGTGTGGTGAGTCGCGCTAACTCGTAGTGCGGCTTTACAGTTTGCTGCGTGTCGGCTTGTGCTGTGCGAACACACGACAGCAGCGACAACACCAGCGCAAAAACGAAAAATGCAGAAATTGCGCGCTTCATTCTTCTTCTTTTTCGACAACCGATTTCATTCCATTGATGGAATTACCCATTGCGACGCCGAGTTTATGCATGGTATCGTTCAAATGGTCTTCATCAAAAAGATACTGGAAATAGATGGCGGCGCACTGCCCTTCCAATCGAGCAATTTCGCCAATTTGTTCCACGCTGAAGTCGCCATCGAGCGATTCTGAGATCATCTCGAACTCGACCATCGACTGATTCCACTGCTCGTCGTTGTAGGTGGAATAATTTTCTTGAAGATCGGCAGTGAATTTCTCGAGCAAACGCACCTGACGCTCCTCCTGCGTGTCGCAACTCGTCAACAAGGCTGCAAATAAGCACGCAATGCAAAAAAGTTTGTAGTTATTCATAATTTTTTGATTTCAGATTTCAGATTGTGGGCGGTGAGCTTGTCGAACCGCCAAATTATCAATTGTCAATTATCAATTGAAAAATTCCTCACTCCTAATTCCTCATTCCTAACTGAAAGAAAGGGCATTTCGACTCAAAGCGCATCAGTTTTTGCGTTACAGGGTGAGTGAATTCTAGTGTGCTAGCGTGCAGAGCCAAACGGTCGATTATAGGCGACGAACCCGAGCCATATTTGCGATCGCCAAGCACAGGGTGACCGATGGCAGCCATCTGCACACGAATCTGATTGGTGCGCCCCGTCTCCAAGTGCAACTCCACCAACGAGCAACGCCCATTGCTACCGCGTTTGCGATAGTGCGTAATCGATTTTTTGCCGCCATCATCGTGCCACGACGAGCGAACACGCGTAGTGCGAGCATTCTCCGTGAGCCACGACACAATGGTGTCCTCATCTTTCTCCAACTCGCCCTCGACCAATGCCATGTAGGCACGATTTTGAACGATTGTTCGCCAATTCTCTCGCATAAACTTCTGAATATCAGCACTTTTTGCAAAAACAAGCAGACCAGAAGTCTCGCGGTCGAGCCTGTGAACCACAAACACTCCTTGGCGCGGATTGTTGGTGCGGACATAACTTTTTAGGATAGAAAAGACCGTCGTTTCGCGCGATTCGGGCGTGGTTGCCACCGTCAAAAGTCCTTCGCGCTTATCGACCACAAGCAGATAATCGTCCTCGTAGACCAAGCGCAGTTTTGGATGCGAAAAAGTGGCCTGTCGCGGCGCATTTTTCAACACCGAAACCACATCGCCAGCCTTCAAGGCGCAGTCGAACCGACGCTCTGCCCTATCGTTCACCAACACACAATCGTGCGCCAGCAGCGACTTGAGCGAAGTGCGGCTCATTCCCATTTTTTCGAGCAGAAATGGCAACAAAGTGCCATCGCCATTCACGCGCAATGTGGTTCGTCCGTCTTTCATTTTCCAAAATATCGTTGAAAAAGATTTTCGTATTCGGCAGAACAGCGATAATCGGCAAACCAGTCGTCGAAGCGGTTGCGCAGTTCTATATTTTTCTCCGAAAATGCCCATGCGCGCCACTGATCGAAGCCCAAAATGGTTTCGCCATCGAGCGTTGGATAATAGGCTTTCACGGCGCGAAAAGTGCCAGCGTCGGCCGCGGCATAGAGCAATTGACCCGTCGCCACCATGGCCAGCAGATGTTCAGAATCGATGTCGGGCAGGTACTCAATTTTCAGATCGATGCCGAGTTCCTCCTCGATGTGACGCAGCACCAGCGCATCGGGCGAGCCTGACGGCAGAAAAACGACTTTCCCATCGAGATCAGCCACATTGCGCAACAATTTCAGATTTTCGCCACGCTTCGGACGGCGTTGCACCAGCACCAGATTATCTTTCGCAATGGGCATGGAGAGTGCCACTTCGTCCTTCAGTTCGGTAGTTGTTGGCAAAAGTTTCATCACCACATCGTAGTCGCCAGCGTTCAGTCCTTCGATGTTTTTGTTCAGATCGGCTTCGATAGTGAATTTCGTCTGCAATCCCATGTGATGGGCAAAAGCGCGCATCAGTTCGTACTGAAAACCGCTTGTGTCACAGTCGGTTACAACAAAATGGCGCGTGTCGTAATTCGTTACCACACGCAGCGTGCCTTCGTCAACAGCGTCGGCCAGCGAACGCGGCTGCACCCTGAAGTACGCCACCACGGCCACCACCACCAACGCCACACACATGGCAATCAGTATTTTAAAGCGTTTGCGCATTCCTTCTAGATTTCAGATTGCGAATTTCAGATTTCAGATTGCGGTTTCCACAACGGGCTGCAAAAATTGTCAATTATCAATTGTCAATTATCAATTGAATTCATTCCTAACTTCTCACTTCTCACTTCTAACTTAATCATAGAACGTCCACGACACGCCGAATTGGAATGTTGCAGGGTTGAGCGGATAGTAAGGCATCGAGAAATAGTTGCGATCGCCAAAAAGCGAGGCGTTCCAGTTGGCATATTGCGCATAGAACCGCACACGCTTGATGAAACAGTTCAGATAGACATTCATTTCGGGATAATTGCCCACCTCGTAATCGTGTTGCAGGTGGAAAACGCCCGTGGCAGGCATGTAGGTG
>CAVHRT010000154.1:0-3366 GCA_963638355.1 Flexilinea sp.
GTTTCATGCTTATGCGCAGCGATGCTCTAAAACAGGTCGGACTGTTCGACGAGCGATTCTTCCTCTACATGGAAGATGTGGATCTGAGTCGACGCATGCACACCAAATTCCGCACCATATTCTTCCCCGAAGCATCCATCGTGCACAAACACGCGCATGGCTCGTACAAAAATCAGCATCTGCTCTACATTCACACCGTAAGTTCGTGTCGCTACTTCAACAAATGGGGTTGGTTTGCCGATAGCGAGCGCAAAATGATAAACCAGCAAGTGCAGGACAAAATAGAAAATGGCTTCGAATAACGAAGCCATTTTTGTTTTATCGTTTGGGGCGCTGTTTTGAACCCTAGCGGTCACCTGTCATGCGTTAAACTCGTCAACTTATCAACGCTTTTTACGCTGCCGAAACGAATATCGAAGCCAAATTTTGCGTCAGAATTTTTACGGCAATGCCCAAAATGACCACGCCAGCGAATTTACGCAGAATGTACACGCCCGCCTTGCCAAGCACGCGCTCGATCCACGCCGTGCAACGCAGCACCACATACAGGCACACCATATTTAAGAAGATGGCAACTGCCAATTCCCAAAACGAATAGTCCACGCGATAGGTAATGATGGCCGTGAACACGCCAGGACCAGCAAACAGCGGAAACGCCAGCGGAATGAGCGATGAAGTGCCTTCGGGACCAGCGTAGCGGAAAATCTCGATATCGAGCAGCATCTCCAACGCCATCAGAAATAAGATGATGGCGCCAGCCACCGCAAACGATTTCAGATCGACGCCAAAAAACGACAAAATCAGCTCACCACCGAACAAAAACGCCAGCATCAGCACAAAACTGACCACCACCACTTTGGTTGGCTGAATGGACTCGCCGCGCTGCTTCAAACCAAGAATGATGGGCAGACTGCCAAACGGGTCGATAATGGCAAACAGCGCAATGAACGCGCTAAACATCTTGAGCCAATCGAAGGTAAAATCGAACGAAAAACTTTCAAACATAGGTGATTAGGCATTTTTGTTTCAGACTGCAAAGGTACGAAATAAATTTTAATTGACAATTGTTTTCAAGGACGATGACTTTTGACGATGACTTTGACCTGCAGAAAATAGACCAACTGCAATCGCAGAGCAAGGACGTGGCATGCCGCGTCCCTACAATTTGCTAACTGTAGGCAGCCAAAACAATAGAAACAGAAATTGCGCCAGCAATTTCGGGAAACTTAAAAACAACAGAAACAAAACCACAGACCATCTGTCGTGCGTTAAACTTGTCAACTCATCAACCCTAATTCACCCCGTTGATAACTTTTTCTCCAAACCATTTTGAAATCAGAAATAAAAGCGTAAATTTGCCATTTAGAATGGGTTTAGTGTACCTTGCCCTCAAACGTTTCAACGCTTCAATAGTTAAACAATTCAACATCTAAATATAACCGCTATGAAACAGACTTTACTTGCTATCGCTCTCTGCGTAAGTCTCGGCGTGCTGGCCGACGAAGTGCCGCTCTACTACGACGAATTTACGCAAAATATGGGTGTGGTTTCGCTGATTACAAACGGCGAAAATGCGCCAAAATCGGGCAAAATCTACATCGCTCAGCCCGAACAGACCGTGGCGGCCGAACAGTGGGCTGCCTTTCGTAAGTGTCTCATTTTCTGCTTGATAGACGCTGGCTACGATGTTGCTTCGTCGGCTGCCGAGGCCGATGCGGTGCTGAATGTGGAGTGGGTGCGCGACAAAGAAATCAACCGTAAACAGGAAAACATCGCCACCTACAGCGTGAACCTTCGTTTGGTGCCTGCGCAATCGCCCAAACCGTTGCTCTACATGGCGCGAACCATCGTCTCGCCCGACGATGGCGGTAAAAGTGCCATGCTCTACACGCTGGCAGCTCTGCTCGACAATGGCGCGTTCAACAATCCGCACGAAATCGACTTCTGGATGTCGCTCGACGATGTGGCTTTCAACGAACTGCCATCGGTTACGGCAATGAAATTTTTGGCAGAATAATCTGCTGATTATCAAATAATTAAGATTCTATTTCTTTTGCGAATGGGTTATGCTGATTTTCTGTGTAAGCCATTCGTAGTGTAAATGTAAACGTTGATATTATGTTGCAAGGAAAACATATTTTACTCGGTATTTCGGGCGGAATTGCAGCCTACAAATGTCCCGAAATAATCCGCCAGCTGCAGGCCGAAGGGGCAGAGGTGCGTGTGGTTTGTACGCGCAACGCTCTGAATTTTGTGACCGAAGTGACGCTGCAAACGTTGTCTCACAATCGCGTGTACAGCGAAGTTTTCGAACCTGTTCACACCTTCAATCCCGAGCATGTGGCGCATGCCGATTGGGCTGATGCACTGCTGGTTGCGCCTGCCACGGCCAACATCATCGGAAAATTTGCCAACGGCATTGCCGACGATGCGTTGTCGACCCTATTCTTGGCTTTCGATGGACCAGTCTTCATCGCACCAGCCATGAACAACAAGATGTACGACCACCCAATAGTGCAGCGCAACATTCGCGAATTGCGTGCCGTCGATGTGCAGTTTATCGAGCCTGCCTACGGCGAATTGGCGTGCGGTACCGTGGGCAAAGGTCGCATGGAAGAACCCGAAAACATCGTCTCGTTCCTCGATTCAGCGCTCGACTAAAATTTTAATTAAGTAATTGGAAATTAAGTAATTAGATAATTAATGTTCCTTTCCGGTAAGCGCATACTGATAACGGCTGGTCCAACCTACGAGCGCATTGATCCGGTGCGGTTCATTGGCAATTATTCGTCCGGCAAAATGGGTTTTGCAATTGCGCGCGCTTGTGCCGATGCGGGTGCCGAAGTGGTGCTGATTTCTGGTCCCGTGCAGCAACAAATTGCCCATCAGCGCGTTAGGAGAATAGATGTGGAATCGGCCGAGCAGATGTACGAGGCTTGCATGGCGAATTTCCCGCAATGCGATGGCGCTGTGCTTTGCGCTGCTGTGGCCGATTTTACACCCATCAGCGTGGCGGATCAGAAAATTAAGCGCACAGGCGACCATTTGGTCATCGAACTGCGCCCCACGCGCGACATTGCCGCGGCACTTGGCGCTGCAAAACGCAACGATCAGTTTCTTGTAGGTTTTGCTCTAGAGACGCACGACGCCGAGGCGCACGCACTCGAAAAAATGCAGCGCAAACAGTTCGATTTCATCGTGCTGAATTCGCTCACCGATGCCGAAGCCTGCTTTGGTTACGACACCAACAAAATCACTATTTTGAAAAGTTCGGGCGAACGAATGGCTTTTCCACTAAAACCCAAAACAGAAGTGGCGGCTGATATTGTAAAAGAATTGGAAAAATTATGAAAAAGTATTTAGCAG
>CAVHRT010000155.1:0-3342 GCA_963638355.1 Flexilinea sp.
AATTTCTCTTTTTCGTCGGCAGTGAGTTCGAGTTCGACGATGCGCTCAACGCCATTCTTGCCCAAAATCACTGGAACACCGATGCAGAGGTCGCTTTCGCCATATTCGCCTTCGAGCAGAACCGAGCAAGGAATCATCTTCTTTTGGTCGTGCAGAATGCTCTCGACCACGTATGCTCCCGCTGCTCCTGGTGCATACCAAGCCGATGTGCCAAGCAGACCAGTGAGTGTGGCGCCGCCAACCATGGTGCTGTGAACCACTTCGTCGAGCTTTTCAGCACTGAGCAATTGCGAAACAGGAATGCCTTTGTACGTGGCCAGACGTGCCATTGGAATCATGGTGGTGTCGCCGTGACCGCCAATTACAAAGCCTTCAACCTCGCTTGGGTTGCAGCCGAGTGCTTGGCTCAAGAAATATTTGAAGCGCGAGCTATCCAATGCGCCGCCCATGCCGATGACGCGATTTTTGGGCAAACCGAGCGATTTCAGTGCAAGGTAGGTCATGGTGTCCATTGGGTTCGAAATGCAGACCAAAATGGCATTTGGCGAGAATTTCAGAATGTTTTGTGCTACACCTTTCACAATGCCAGCGTTCACGCCGAGCAGCTCTTCGCGAGTCATGCCAGGTTTGCGCGGAATGCCCGAAGTGATAACAACCACATCGGAATTGGCAGTTTGTGCGTAATCATTGGTGCAACCAACCACTTTGGTGTCGATACCGAGCAATTGCACGGTTTGCATCATGTCCATGGCTTTGCCTTCCGACACGCCCTCTTTGATGTCGAGCATCACAACTTCGTCGGCTATCTCTTTGAAAGCCAACACATTAGCACAAGTAGCACCTACGTTACCTGCGCCTACAACGGTTACTTTTGACATAATAGTATTGTTTTTAGTATAACTTGCAAATCGAAATGCAAAGATACAATTTTTTTCGGGAAATATTATTAGTCGAAAAATGTAAAGTTGATGTTAAAGGCGCCACTGAATTTTCCTTCATCATTTTTCACCGAAAAAAATGCTAACTTTGTGCGTCCCTTTTTTTGTGGGACAAACTTGCTGGTCGCTCGAGCGTAATGCGCTGTAAATGAGCGTCAAAAGGGAATCGAGTGGAAGTCTCGAACAGTCCCGCTGCTGTAAGTTTTGGCGAGTTGCGGCTCGCATTTTCGCTAATTGCGCCACTATTTCTTGAAAAAATGGGAAGGCCTAGCGAGCAAAATAAGTCAGAATACCTGCCAGCAAGTAAAAAACGGCTTTCGAGGAAGAGCAACGACACTTTTTTCTCGCCACGAATAATGGCGATATTTTTCCTTTGCGAGCCGTTTTTGACGCTATTTCAGAAACGACTTTTTTTATGCTGATTTCTCAGAAAAAAATAGTGATTTTGTCTGTTTTGCTTGCGGCTTTTTCGCTTTCGCTGCATGCGCAAACCATCAGCGATGCTGAAGCCGACAGCATTGCGCGCGAATACGACCTCGACGAGGTTACCATTACGGTGCGACCGCTCGACAAAGACATCATTGTGCCGCAAATGCTCAAGGGCGAGGAGCTGGAGAAGATGAACAGCCTGTCGGTGGCCGATGCCATCAGGTTTTTCTCGGGTGTGCAGATAAAGGATTACGGCGGCGTGGGTGGCATCAAAACGGTGAACATTCGCTCGATGGGCACCAACCACATGGGCGTGTACTACAACGGCATTCAGCTCGGAAACGCGCAAAATGGTCAGGTCGATTTGGGTAAATTTTCGCTCGAAAATATCGATGAAATAGCGCTCTACAGCGGTCAGAAAAGCGACATTTTTCAGAGCGCGCGCGAATTTGGCTCGGCTGGAAACATCTACCTCAACTCGCGACGCCCAAAATTTGAAGAGGGCAAAAATGTGCATGTGCGCGCCGCCATGAAGGCTGGCTCGTTTGCGCTGGTCAACCCGTCGCTGCTGTTCGATGTGAAACTGACCGACGAGTTGAGCCTGACCATGAATGCCGAAGCGGTGCATTCGAACGGCAAATATAAATTTCGCTATCGCCGCGTGACGCCCTCGGGCGAGGTGGCATACGACACCACTGCCATTCGTCAAAATGGCGATGTGAACGCCGTTCGCGTGGAGGCAGGACTGAATCACTACTATTCGTCAACGGGTTTTTGGAAACTGCAGGCTTACTACTATAACTCGGAGCGCGGCGTGCCTGGAGCCATCGTCAACAATGTGTGGCGGCGTGGCGAGCGACTCTGGGATCGCGATATGTTTGTGCAAGGCTCGTGGCAAGACGAATTTTTCAAACGCTGGTCGGTGCGCGTAAATGCAAAATATGCTTTCGATTACACAAGATATGTAAATAATGACGAGAAACTCGTAAAAGTTGATAATATATACAAACAGCAAGAGGCTTATCTTTCGTGGGCAAACAAGGTGGCACTGTTCAAGTGGTGGGACGTGTCGCTGTCGTACGATCTGCAGTGGAACGGACTTTCGGAATATGCCTCGGCATCGCGGTTTACGCATTGGTTGGCGGCTGCCACGGCGTTCAATGTCTACGATTATCTGCGTATTCAGGCCAGTGTGCTTGGAACTTTTGTGAACGAGGAGGCGCGCCAACGTGAATCGGCACCAAACAAGAGCAAAGTTACGCCAGGAATGTTCTTCTCGTACAAGCCGTTCAAGCGTATCGATCTGAAAATCAACGCTTTCTACAAACAAGCCTATCGCTATCCGACATTCAACGACCTCTATTATGCTGATATGGGCAATGCCTATCTAAAGCCAGAATTGGCGGTTCAGCACGATGTCGGCATCGCTTACAACTACGATCAGCCGAGCCAGATTTTTAGCCATTTCGACATTACCATCGATGGTTACTACAACCGCGTGAAGGACAAAATCATTGCCTATCCAAAAGGGCAGCAGTTCCGCTGGACGATGCTCAATCTTGGTTTGGTGAAGATTCACGGCATCGATGCCAGTGCACAGATGACGCTGCGTTTTCCGTACGATTGGGCACTCACCGTGAAGGCACAATACACTTATCAAAAAGCCATTGACGTGACCGACCCAGCCGACACCTATTACGGAGATCAAATTCCTTACATTCCGTGGCACAGCGGTTCGGCCATTGGCATGCTCTCGTGGCGCGATTATGCGCTCAACTACAGTTTCATCTATGTCGGTGCACGCTACAATCAGCAGGAGAACATCGAGATAAACTACACGCAACCATGGTACACGCACGATCTGTCGCTGTCGGGGCAATGGCGCATTCGCAAAATTCTGCTCAAAGCCACTTTCGAGATAAACAATCTGCTCGGTCAGGATTACGATGTGATTCTGAACTACCCAATGCCCGAA
>CAVHRT010000156.1:0-3287 GCA_963638355.1 Flexilinea sp.
GCGTAGCACAGGTAACTATTTCTACATGAGCAGCAATCTTGGTCAAGGCGAAGAAAAGCACCTGACCGCAGTAGACGCTGGCACCGACGATTTGTCGAAGATTGTTACCTCCGATCTGCCCGATTCCATCGTTTGGAGTTGCGCTCTGGGCGGAGTAACCACGCATCTTTACAACGGTTCGCAGGCCGTAACTTGGACCAGCGGCAATACCGCCGACCTCGATGCCACGGGACTTGCGCTGAATTTCAACTACAATTCTGACAAATCGTACACATTCAGTTTTGCCGATGCGGCTAGCACAACGCACACGCTTGCGCTCGATGCCACCGAAGGTAACGACTATTTCGCATTCTATGAGTCGGGCAACATCACCACGCTCTTTTTGCTGCCTGTAACCACATCGGGTGGCGATAGTGGCGATGATGACGATGATTCGCCAGATGTTAGCGGCGATTGCAACGCGCTGCCGTTCTCCGAATCGTTCGAGAACAATTCGCAGGGCGACTTCACAACGTATGATGCCATTGAAATCAGCAATTATAAACAATCGTGGCAAGCAACTGAAAGTTATGGCATGAAGATTGGCGGACAGGTGAACAAGAAAAATCTTGCTGCCGAAGGTTGGCTCATTTCGCCTTGCATCGACCTGACAAAGACTATCAAGCCGATTTTGACATTCGACCACACGCACAAATATGCAGGCACACCAGAAGATGAATTAACGCTCTGGATTTCAGCCGATTATAGCGATGGCGATCCCTCGACTGCTACATGGGAGCAACTCACCATTCCAAACTATGGCACTAACGAGGATTGGACCTTTGTGTCGTCGGGCGATATTGCTCTGAGCAAATACAACGGTAAGACTGTTCGCTTGGCTTGGAAATACACCAGCAGCAGCAAGGCCGCGGCCATTTGGGAGATAAAGAACGTGTCGATTGAGGAGACTGGCAGCACTGCGACTAGCCTTGTTTCCGAGCGCGAAAAGACCATTGTGGTTGGCTTGCAGGGCGCATTGGCAGTGTTTGGCGCGCAGGCTGGTGACCAAATCGAAGTCTACACCGTGTCGGGCGTGCGCTACATGGCGCGTGCAGCGCAGGGCGACTTCACTATGCTCAACTTGCCGCAGGGCATCTACCTAGTGAAGGTGCATGACGCCATTCACAAGGTGGTAGTTGAATAAACAAGACAAACTGAAAACATTCCGAGCTGCTCAATTTTTGGGTGGCTCGGATTTTTTTAGGTGAGAGGTTAAAGGTTAGAGTTGATAGGTGATAGGTGAGAGGAGAGTCCGCCAATCTTCATACAATAATCGCCACATTTCAAACAATGGAGGCGGAAATGCTTTGTCGCGCCGATGAAAAGGGTTACTTTTGTCATGAAAATTCTAAATTCTCAAAAACTTATGAAACTCAAACTGTTATTTTTAGGGCTTGTGAGCGTGGCGTTCACAACCGTGGTAGCACAATGCTACACGCAAGAGGAGTCGTATTCAATCCTCGATTCTGTTGGAAAAAACAATGCCTATGTTGTTGCTCATGCGAAACAGGCATTGCAAAAAAATCCGAAATGCTCCGATGCATATTATGCGTTGGGTATGGTGTACGAAAACGAGCAAAACTATCGCGTGGCACTTGAGGCGTTTAGCCAAGCCATTCGTTTTGCATCCCAAAAGAGTGCTTATTCAAAGGGGCAGGCTTATGTGTGGCGCGGCTATGTCTACGAAGAGATTGAAGATTACGCCTCAGCCGAGGCCGATTACAATGCAGCGGTTAAGCAAAAGTCGATGATGGGCTACTATTTTCGTGCTCAATTCTACCTCAAACATGGCGATTTTGCTGCGGCTGAAAAGGACTTCAAAGTCTATCTTGAAAATAAAGATGCCAACGACACTGAGGTCCTTTCTAATTACGTGTATTGCCTAATGTCGCAAGGGAAATTAGGTGCCGCGCTTGACTATTTGAATGAGCGCATTCGTTTCGAACCGACATTTTATGCGCTTTATTACGAGCGTGCGCGTGCCAATTTCATTCTTGGCGAAGATGTTAAGGCAATCGATGATTTATTGATTTATCTCGCTCATAATCAGGGATATAATGATTTAATTTGGGCTATTCTCGAAGGCAATACCGATTACTCCATTTCTAAAATTTCGGAGCGAATCAGCGTTAATCCCAAAGATGAATACTGGTTGTGGGCACGCATGGTACTTTACCGCGATTCAAAACAATTTGCTGCAGCTCTCAACGACTTGCAGATCTACGAGAATTTGTTTGGCGAAAATCGTTATACCCATAGCAATAAGGCGATTTGTTATAATGGTTTGTACGATTTTTCGAACGAGGTGAAACAATGGACTGCGCTCATCGGTGATCCCGAAGCAAATACCGATTTTGCCTACTATGCACGTGGCATTGCCTATCGTAACTGCGGACAAGCCGAGCGCGCTTTACTCGATTTCGACTCTACTTTGATGGTTAATCCTGCGTTTAATGCGGCTTATGGCGAGCGTGCTTGGACTTACGAGATGCTCGGTCGCCTCGATGAAGCACTGAAAGACATCAACTTGGCCATCAGTTATTCGCCTGAAAGTAGTTGGAACTATTGCCGTCGTGGCGCTATTCTTCGTCAAAAAGGCGATAGCGTGTCGGCACAAAACGATTTCCGCAAGGTGTTGGAACTGAACTCTGTCTCTGGCGATGCCGCTACTGCCTTGGCAATGCTCGGTCGTGGTGATGAAGCCGTTGCTTTGATGAAAAATATTCTTGCATCTGATGATGTCGCAGGCGATCAGTACAATTTGGCGTGCCTCTATTCGCTGCTCAATCGCAAAGAGGAGGCGGTTGCGGCGTTGCGTGCTGCCGTCGATGCGGGTTACAAAAATTTCTACCATATCAGCCTCGACACCGACCTCGTCAACATTCGCGAAGAGCAAGGTTACAAGGACATTTTGAACTCAATCACGCAAAAGAAAGTCTCCGACCTTTTCCAAAGTGTGAAGCAGAAATAACCATTTTCACCATCACATTTGCGCGGGATTTTTGTGGTCTCGCGCATTTTTTTTTGTGGTGTGTGCCCCTATGGTTTCGGGCGAATAAATCATTCGCCCCTACAACCAACCGCAGTTCCAAGTCTATGTTCTATCTTCTATGCTCTTTTCTCTTGCTACTTGCTACTCAAATCTTGCGACTGAAAAATAATTTTCGAAAAAACTGACCGAATTCGAAAAAAATATATTACCTTTGCAAGCCTGTTGGTGCAAGAGCATCAATGGCATCTCTTAAATT
>CAVHRT010000157.1:0-3276 GCA_963638355.1 Flexilinea sp.
ATCTTTACCCGTTACCACTTAGTGAAACAACGGCTAATAGCAAGTTGAAACAAAATCCTGGATATAATTAATCTTTTATTTAACTTAAATTCTTAATTTTATGAAAAACTTAAAGTTTTTTGCCCTTGCGGCTCTTGCAACAGTTGCAGTTATGGCTGGTTGCAAAAAAGACAAAGAAAAAGAGGCTACGCCCGACATCAAGAGCAGTGTGCCTGAAGTAGAAGCCACCGAAGGTGCTTACACCGTAGTGTGGAACGCAGTTGATTACGCCGAATGCAACGGACTTGTATTCGCTGGTAACTACAATGGTTGGAGTACTGACGTTGAGCAAATGGCTAAATTCGAGAAAATCGAAGGCTACACCAACTGGTACAAAGCAGTGATTGTTCCAACATCTGAAATCACGCAACTCGAAGGTAAACCTTGCGCTCTGGCTGGCGATGGCACATTCCCAAGCAGCTGGGATCACCAATGGATTGGCTCGGAAGAGAAACCATGCGAATTGGTTAAAGGCGAAGCTTCGTTCGAAGTAGAATACAGCACCGAGACCAAAATGATTGTACCAACAATCGGTGGTGTTGTCTATGTTCGCAGCTATCAATTCAAAGTCGATCCTTGCGTCGAAGAACAAGTTTATGATGTTACCTTCAATCTCTCGGTTGAACAAGAAGTTGACGAGGCTGTTAAAGTTTATGTTGTCGGTGACTTTGTAGAAAACGGCTGGACTCTCGATGCTTACGAGATGACTCGTGTTGACAACAAAACATTCAAAATCGAGGGTATCAAAGCAAAAATCGGTCGTGAATATAAATACACAGCTAATGCTACATGGAACAACGAGATGGTTATCGCTGCTCCATCGGAAGGCGATACTTGCTCGGCTAAACTCGAGGGTAATTGGAAAATTGCTGATGTTACAGTAAATGATAAGATTTACGGTTTCAATGGTATCAATGGCAAACTTTGCCCAGAGGAAAAACCAGAAGCAGTAGCAGGTGTTATGTATATCAAATGCGAAGCCGAAGGATGGACATGGAAGCAAATGGCCAAAGCCGAAGACAAAGAGGTTTACACATTCACTACTACACTGAAGGACGGTTTTACGCAGTTAGGCGCAAATATCAATACCGCTGCCGTTGATGATGGCGCGGTTTGGTATCCATTGGATAATACATTGGAGCTTGTAGCTGGCGATAAGGTTATCTACACCTATGATGCCACTGTTGATCCTGCAACGCTCACCATTGCGAAAGCTGAGTAATTAGCAACCCGCAAAACATATCGGAGGCTGCCTAACAATGAAAGTTGTTAGGCAGTCTTTTTGTGCCATTTTTACAATTAACTCGATAAAAGTGTGCTGCAACAACACTTTTATCAAGATAAAAATGTATCTGGACTACACTTTTATCAAGATAATTTGGTGGAACGAGAAAAAAGTTTTACCTTTGCCGTCGAAACAAAGGAGGTTGGTATGTATAGAAACGCTTTACAACAAATGCTCGATTGGAAGACTTCTGTCAATCGCAAACCGCTGATAATCAGAGGCGCACGACAGACGGGTAAAACTTGGTTGATGAAGGAATTTGGTCGCCAAGCCTTTCAAGATGTTGTCTATATTAACTTTGAAAATGAGTCGCGCTTTCGCGATTTATTTGCAAACGACTATGATACCGAGCGCATTCTCACAACCATTCAACTATATCACGGTAAGCCCATCGATGCTGCCACAACCCTTATTATTTTCGACGAAATTCAGGCGGTCGAAGGCGGTGTAACTTCGCTGAAGTATTTTTGCGAAAATGCGCCTGAATACGCTATCGTCGCTGCAGGCTCGCTGTTGGGCATCTCGTTGCACCAAAATAGTTCTTTCCCAGTTGGAAAAGTTGTTTTCCTCGATTTGTCTCCATTGTCGTTCTCGGAATTTCTGGTTGCTAATGGCAAAGAGTTGCTCCTGCAAACAATGCAGCGTGGGCAGTGGGATTTGTTGCGGCCTTTTCACAACGAATTGCTCGATTTGTTGCGCACATATTTTGTCGTTGGCGGAATGCCCGAAGTGGTGCAATGTTGGATCGACAGACACGATTTTTCCGAGGTTCGCAACATTCAGTACAATATTTTACGCTCGTATCAAGCCGATTTCTCGAAACATGCACCCCATGAGCAGGTCCCGCGCCTCGATATGGTCTGGAATAGTTTGCCATCGCAATTGAGTAAGGAAAATAAGAAATTTGTCTATGGCGTTATTCGCGAAGGCGCGCGAGCAAAGGATTTTGAACTTGCAATAATGTGGCTTTGCAATAGTGGATTGGTTCTAAAATCGCATCGCGTGAGTGCACCACGCATGCCGCTCTGTGCCTATCAGGACATGCAGGTATTCAAACTTTTTATGGTCGATGTGGGTCTCCTAGGCGCATTCTCTGGTCTCGATGTGCGTACGCTGATAGATGGGAATGATGTTTTTTCGGAGTTCAAGGGCGCACTTGCCGAACAATTTGTGATGCAGGAACTAGTTACGCTGCATTTGGATTACATTGGTTATTGGACCAACGAGCGCAGCACTTCTGAGGTCGATTTTTTGGTGCAGCAGCAAGGAAAAATTATCCCAATCGAGGTGAAATCGGGCGAAAATTTGCGTTCTCGTAGTTTCACTCTTTTTTGTCAGAATTACGCGCCAACTATAGCCATCAAAACCTCAACTTTGCCATATAATTCTGGCGAAATAATACAAAATGTGCCACTTTACGGCATATCCTCATTTCTTTCTGCAAAATCTTAATCTCGCTACATCTTTTCTTGATTTTTTATGATTAACTTGATAAAAGTGTGCTGCAATAACACTTTTATCAAGATAAAAATGTATCTGAACTACACTTTTATCAAGATAATTTGGTGGGGCAGTGCAATGCTTCGTTTGTAATCATCATTTTTGGTGTAAATTTGTCGGTTATACACTCCGAATTTTATACAAATCATGCGATTATGTTCTTCTGATTTATATCTATTTTTGCGATTGTAATCCCCAAATTTATATCGAATTTGTCGATTAGAATGTTAAAATTTTGGTCTAACTATTTGAATGATAGTTGGTTAAGTGGGTTTTCTTGCTTTTTGATAAAAATGGTATTTTTCGGTGCAAATAGGGCAGTAGAATTTTCAAAAAACGCACAAAAAAACGAGCAACTTTCGCTGCTCGCTTTGGGGTGGAAGATGGGACTCGAACCCACGACATTCAGAACCACAATCTGACGCTCTAACCAACTGAACTACATCCACCAT
>CAVHRT010000158.1:0-3262 GCA_963638355.1 Flexilinea sp.
GGAAGAGAGAGTTTATTTGGAAACTGGTCGAATGCTCATTGCGTAGTAGCGTCCGTACCAACCGATGCCATTTGAAGTTCCTACAGAGATGTAAATTAGGTCGGAGAGCCTGTCGCTATTAGTTTCGGGTGTCGAGGTCCAATAGTATCCCATTTGGGTTTTATAGAAGAACGATGTTCCGTTTTTGTAGCCTGCAGCGGGAAGAAAAATAGAATTGCCATTTTTTTTGCTTCGTACTAAATAGCCATTTATTCCGTCAATCGTGGTCCAGAGCCAAAAACATTCGCTCCTGAGTTCCGAGAATTCTCTTTTTGTTGGCATTCGCCAGTTGTTGCCCCAATTGACTGTTGCTGCATCGAATACTGGATTGTGTGATATATCATCGATTTCCATGCCGTATGTTTTGCTAGTTACCTTGGAACAGACGGCGTTGGTGCAGTTTTCGGTGTTGCCCCACATAAAATACCAGCCGTATTCTTCGGGTTTTGTAGCACCAAGGTTGCAGGTTGCCCATTTAACCCCGCTTGATAGACCGAGGTCGATGTATTGATGCTCGTCTTGTTCGACATTTTGTTCGGAAGCGATGGAATCGTTTATGATTGCAGTGCTATCTGAGCAGATGTCATTGGCGCAAACATTGGCAGCGGTTGCGAACAAAATTGCCGCAAGAAAGAGAAATTTTTTTGTCATTTTTTTTAGGGGTTCGCCTAATCACCCCACGAGGTTTTAGTTGGTTAAATACAGTGTGTTAGTTGTTTTGATGCACGGCACGAAGCGTTACTTCAAGCGTATCGCCTTCGCAGTAGTTGAGCGCTTTCAAAGCATGTTTGCTCACATAAATGGTTGTGAGCGTTGGCATGTCCCAGCGATCTACGATTTGTTCGTTGAAACGAAGGTTGTTTTTCGTCTCGCGTTCGAGCTTGAATTGGAGTTTTAGCGTGTTCGTTTCCATTGTAATAAGCAGTTGACCTATACACCGCAAGGTTTCTAGTTTGGTTTTGTAGTTATACAAATATAAGTCCCCTCCACCGACAAGTTCCCTCGCGCGCGCGCATCATGCGCGAAAGAATTGGTGTTTTTTTGGATGTCATTTTGAAACCAATTTTTGCCGAAAAAGTCATTTTTTTCGTGTTTTGACCTGATTTTTGGGGAAATGAGCCGTTTTTCGACTCGAAAAGTCCATTTTTACCGTTGAAATGATGATTTTTGTTGTGAATTTTGTAGAATTTATTTTTATTTAACTAACTTTATTATGAAATTGGCTCGAAAAACTATCATTTTTCTCAATTCGGAGAATTTTACTACTTTTGCGTTTCGAAAATCGGAAAGGAAAAATGAAAAAAATTTTGATGATGATGGCAATAGCGGCTGGACTTACAGCGTGCAACACAAACAGTAACGAGGCTGAAAAATCGCCTATCGGACCGAACAATCTGCAACTCGAGGGCGACCGTCTGACGCCCGAAGCACTCTGGGCAATGGGGCGCATTGGTTGCGCAGTGCCCGATGTGGAAGTGGGCGGCGTGGCTTACACCATTTCGTACTATAGCGTGCCAGAAAATCGCTCGACTACTTGGGTGCGACTGGCTCAGAAAGAGAACGACACGCTCCGCACCTACGATGAATTCGTGGGCAGCGACCCTGCGTGGTGGGGCAATGCGCAATTGACCTACTTGAAAGGCGGAAAACTCTATCTGACCGCTGGCTTGAGCAACGGAAAAGAACTCTGTTTGGAAGGTTTCGACAGACCAATCGAAGGCTATTCGCTATCGCCAATGCGCGACAAAATAATTCTGATTGCGCAGGTGAAAACCACGGAAACGACTGCCGAAAAATATCCCGATTTGCCGCTGGCGAGCGGTCGCGTGGTTGACGATTTGATGTACAAACATTGGGACGAATGGGTTGAAACAGCGCCGCATCCATTCCTCTGCGATCTGCACAACGACGACACTTCGCTGCGTGTTGAAAATGTCGTGGATCTGCTCGACGGCACAGCGTTTGAATGCCCGATGAAGCCATTTGGCGGAGTGGAGCAGTTGGCTTGGAGTCCCGACGAAAAGACCATTGCCTACACTTGCCGCAAAAAAACTGGCTTGGAATATGCCATTTCCACCAATTCCGATATTTATCTTTACGATTTGGCGACGGGCGAAACGCGCAATCTCACCGAAGGCATGATGGGCTACGACATCAACCCGACTTTCTCGCCCGACGGACAGTGGTTGGCGTGGGAGAGCATGGAGCGCGACGGCTACGAGTCGGACAAAAATCGACTTTTTGTACAAAATCTTGTTACTGGCGAGCGCATCGATGTGTCGAAAGATTGGGATCAGAGTGTGGCATCGCTTGTGTGGGACCAGAATTCGCAAGATATTTACCTGACGAGCTGTCAGCATGGCACCACGCAAATCTATCGCGCCAACATCGCTACGCGGCAATTCGCGCAACTCACCGAAGGCGTTCACGACTATGTGGCGCTGGCGAACAACGGAACAGGACTCACGGCATTGCGCCAAAGCATGAGCGCGCCAACCGACATTTTCGAAATTGATACAAAAACGGGCGAACAGCGCCAAATCAGTTTTGTGAATAAGCCGCTGCTCGATCAGATGGCATTTGGTCGCGTGGAGGAGCGTTGGATGACCACTACCGACAATAAACAGATGCTTGTTTGGGTGATTTATCCGCCGCATTTCGACGCTACGAAAAAATATCCAACGCTGCTCTATTGCGAAGGCGGACCGCAATCGCCTGTGAGTCAATTTTGGAGCTATCGCTGGAATTTCCAGATAATGGCGGCCAACGATTACATCATTGTGGCACCAAACCGCCGCGGGCTCTACGGATTTGGTCAGGAGTGGCTCGAGCAGATCAGCGGCGACTACGGCGGACAGTGCATGAAAGATTATCTCACCGCCATCGACACATTCTGCAAAGAGCCGTTTGTCGATACCGATCACCTTGGCTGCGTGGGCGCAAGTTTTGGCGGATATTCGGTCTATTGGCTAGCGGGTCATCACGAAAAGCGGTTCAAGGCATTCATCGCGCATGATGGCATTTTCAACATGCAGCAGCAATATCTCGAAACCGAAGAGAAATGGTTTGCCAACTGGGACATGGGCGGCGCTTATTGGGACAAAGACAATGCCACGGCGCAGCGCACATTTGCCAATTCGCCACACCTCTTTGTCGATAAATGGGACGCGCCAATTCTCTGCATTCATGGCGAAAAGGACTATCGCATTTTGGCATCGCAGGG
>CAVHRT010000159.1:0-3257 GCA_963638355.1 Flexilinea sp.
GGATTGCTCCACTGGTGTTTGAGACCAGCGCGTCTACCGATTCCGCCATCTGGGCTTAATTGCGGGTGCAAAGGTACAACTTTTTTTTCAACCAGCAAATTTTCGAGCAACTTTTTTGTTCTTTTCGTTAATTCTTTCATTTTTCTCTTGGAAAAACGGACAAAATGAACGTTAAGTGATTGATTTATAGTTGTTTGTCGAAAATAAGAAGGATTGGCAATTTTCTATGATAGAAAATGAGACCAAAACAACGAACAAGCGCAGGATTTCCGAGTCCTGCGCTTGACGCTAATTAACTTAAAAAACTTATGAAATCAATTTTGAGTGGAATACAGTTTGTCAAGTTTATAAAGTTATAAAGTTTATAAAGTGTTTGGACTCTGCAGTTGGTCGTGACTCCTTAGTCACCCTTTCATAATTCAAAATTCATAATTCTTAATTCTCAAAAGAGGCTTCCGATTTGCCAAACGGCGAACGACATAATCCATGCGATGCAGGTGGTGTAGAGCACCGAGAAACATGCCCATTTGCGTCCTGCCTCGCGAGCAATGGCCGAGATGGCTGCAATGCACGGAAAATAGAGCAGAATGAACAGCATGAATGTGTAGGCTTTGAGCGGTGTGAAGAACGGTTGCCCCAACTCGTCGGTTTGGGCGCGCAGACTCTCCACAAGGCGCGAATCGCTTTCGCCTTCGGTGGCAGCGGTGGTTGGCTCGTCGTTGTATAGAATGCCGAGCGACGACACCACAATCTCTTTGGCCGCCAAGCCCGTAACCAGACTCACGCCCATTTTCCAATCGAAGCCGAGCGGACGAACCACAGGCTCCACAGCGTGACCAATGCGCCCGATGTACGAATTTTCGGTCTGTTGCGCCAGCGTCATCTCTTCGGTTGGACGCGGAAAATAGCCCAATGCCCAGATGATGATGGAGGCGAGCAGAATCACAGTTCCCATCTTTTTTAGATATTGCGCGCTCTTGTCCCACATGTGAACCAGCGTGTTGCGCAGTGTTGGAATGCGATAGGGCGGCAACTCCATCACAAATTGATCGCTCGCATTTTTGAAAACGGTCTTGTTCAGAACCGTTGCGGTGATTATCGCCACAAGAATGCCAATCAGGTAGATGCTCATCAGCACAAGCCCTTGGTGATGATCGAAAAATGCTGAAACCAACAGCAGATAGACTGGCAGTCGCGCTGAACAACTCATAAAAGGCACGGTGAGAATGGTCAAGATGCGATCTTTCGGATTTTCGAGTGTGCGTGTGGCCATGATGGCAGGCACGCCGCAGCCAAAGCCGATGATGTAGGGAATGAACGATTTGCCGTGCAGTCCGATGCGGTGCATCAGTTTGTCCATGATGAACGCTGCGCGCGCCATGTAGCCCGTGTCCTCGAGCAGCGAGATGAATAGGAACAAAATCAAGATGTTGGGCAGGAAAACCAGTACGCCGCCCACGCCAGCGATGATGCCATCGACAATCAGATCGTTGAGCATACCTTCGGGCAGCAGCGTTGAAACCCAGCGACCGAGCGCATCGATACCGATCTCGAGCCACTCTTGCGGATATGCGCCTAGGGTGAACGTGGCTTGGAACATTATCCAGAGGAAAAGCAGTAGCACAGGAAAACCGAGCCAACGGTTGGTCAGTACCGTGTCGAGCGCGTACGACAGGCGGCGTTTGTCGTCCTTGGCGTGAGTGAGCGTCTCGCCCAGCGCGCCACGGATAAAGCCGTATTTCAAGCCAGAAATGATGCTCGAAATGTCGTCGTTGTATTCGTGTTCAATCTCGGTGCGATATTTTGTAGCAGTCTGTTCAATTTCGTCGAAATTTGGCAACGAAGCCACTTCGCGTTTTGTTACGCCGTCATTTTCAATCAGTTTGATGGCGATGTAGCGTGCGCAGATGGCTCCGCTTACGGGGCCATTCTTCTCGACTTGCGCCTTCACTGCTTCGATGGCTTTTTCGAGGTCTTCACCGTAATTTATGTGAATGTGTTTCGATGCGCCCGCTTGATCTTCGTACACGCGAACGATGTTTTCGAGCACATCGTCGAGACCGCGCCCCGTACTGGCAACCAGCGGAACTATGGGAAAACCGAGCATGCGCGAGAGGCTCTCGTGGTCGAGCGTGTCGCCCGATTTTTCGAGTTCGTCGTACATGTTCAGCGCCATCACCATACGTGGGTTCAGGTCGATGAGTTGCGTGGTGAGAAACAGATTGCGCTCCAGATTGCCCGCATCGACTATGTTTAACACCACATCGGGCTGCTGTTTGGTGATGAAATCGCGCACATAGAGTTCTTCGGGCGTGTATTCGGTGAGCGAGTAGGTGCCAGGCAGGTCCACCAGATTGATGGTGTAGCCGCGGTGTTGAAAAATGCCCACTTTGGCATCGACCGTGACACCGCTATAGTTGCCCACTTTCTCGCGCATGCCCGTGGCGTGGTTGAAAAACGAGGTTTTGCCGCAGTTGGGATTGCCCACCAGAGCCACGGTTATCTGTTTGCTCAGTTCTTCGGCCTCGTGCGCCACATGCTCTTCGAGCGTGCCGTGGTAGATGTTGTCGGGGTGCGCGCCCTCTTCGAGCGACACCACCTCTATTTCGCTGGCTTCGGCGCGGCGCAGCGACACGTGACTACCCATTATTTGGTATTCGATAGGGTCGAGTAGCGGCGCATTTTTCAGCACCGACACCGTTTCGCCTTTTACGAATCCGAGTTCCAAAATGCGGTGACGGAAGCCACCGTGTCCGTGAACCTTTGCAATCACGCACCGTGTGTGCGTTGGCATATCGGCCAAAGTCGTTTTTGCGTTCATCGGTATTTACATTTTCTGACGTTGCAAAATTACAACCATTCTTTCGTTGCCGAAATACCTAGAAATGGCGATTTTGGGTTTATGAATAAGGAGTAAAGAATAAGGAGTAAAGACGGGGGGCTGCGGTTGAATTGGATTGTGCGGGCGGATAATCATTCGCCTCGAATTGTAGGGACGCAACGAACGCATCCGTGCTTTTTTCGTTCATTTTTTTGACGATCTGAACCCCTCTCCGACTATTGTCGGTACTCCCCTTGAAAAGGGGAGATAAGGGGCTCAACAACGATAGGAAAAAACATAAATAACCCGCGAAACCAACATTTGTGCGAAAATGTCCCCTTTGCAAGGGGACGAGCGTAGCGGAGGGGTTTAATGGCAATAAATAATTAAGAATGAATAATAACGGGAACCAGTGCCAACTGCAATTGGTTAAGAC
>CAVHRT010000160.1:0-3231 GCA_963638355.1 Flexilinea sp.
ATGTGCAGTTTGTGCATCGCACCACGCATTTCGACGCATCGACCGACGAGCGGCAGTCGCACTGTTTTCTCTGCTCGTGGCACAGACGCAAGGCACTTTTTTCGCTCGCCGAAGAGTTGGGCTGCAACAAAATAGCCCTTGGTCACCACCGCGACGACATGCTCGAGACGCTGCTCATGAACCAGATTTTTCAGGGTGCATTCGGATCTATGCCGCCACTGCTGCGCATGGACAAATTCGACATGACCATAATTCGCCCACTGGCCGATGTTCGCGAAGCCGAATTGCAACGTTTGGCCGAAGAGCGCGGCTATCACAAACAGATAAAAAATTGTCCGTACGAACACGAATCGCACCGCAGCGATATGCGCCGTCTGCTCGAACAGATGGAGCAGCTGAATCCCAACGCCGCCTCGTCGCTCTGGAATAGCATGATGCACGTGCAGACACAATATCTGCCGAAGAAAATTGAATAAAGAGCAAAGAATAAAGAGCAAAGACAAAAGAATAAAGACTTGGTGGAAATGCGTCATATTTTTCACGTTTGCGCAATCTGAAATTTGAAATTTGAAATAAAATTTATAATTTTGCAGTTTGAAAACGAGAGAAATTTTTATCAAAAAATAATATGCTTACACTCAAACAAATCATTGGACACCGCGACGAAGTGGTTCGTCGTCTGGGTAAAAAGCATTTCGCACCAGCCGCCGAAATGATTGACCAAGTGCTAGCCAACGATGCCGATCGTCGCGCTGCGCAAAAGGAATTGGACGCCAAATTGGCACAATGCAATCAGCTGTCGAAGTCGATTGGCGGTCTGATGCAACAGGGCAAAAAAGCCGAAGCCGACCAAGCCAAAGCCGAAGTTGCCGCACTGAAAGAGGAGACAAAACGCCTCTCAGCATTGATGGACGAAAAAGAGGTTGCCATGCGCAACTTGCTGCTGCAAATACCGAATCTGCCGAAAGAGAGCGTTCCAGAAGGTGCTACAGCCGAGGACAATGTAGTTGAAAAAATGGGTGGCGAAATCCCAACTTTCGAAGGTTTCGAGCCACTGCCACACTGGGAATTGGCAAAAAAATACGACCTTATCGACTTTGAACTTGGCGTGAAGATTACGGGCGCAGGTTTCCCCGTATACAAAGGTTGGGGTGCGCGTCTGCAGCGTGCGCTCATCAACTTCTTCCTCGACGAGGCGCGCGCCGCTGGCTATCTGGAGATAATGCCGCCAACGGTTGTGAACGCTGCTTCGGGCTACGGAACGGGTCAACTGCCTGATAAAGAGGGACAAATGTATCACGCCGAGGTGGACGATCTCTATCTGATTCCGACCGCCGAGGTGCCTGTTACGAACATCTACCGCGATGTGATTCTGAACGAAAAAGATCTGCCAATAAAAAATTGCGCCTACACGCAGTGCTTCCGTCGCGAGGCTGGCTCGTATGGCAAAGATGTGCGCGGATTAAATCGTCTGCACGAGTTTTCGAAGATTGAGATTGTGCGCATCGACACACCTGAACACAGCGAACAATCGCACCAAGAGATGCTCGACCATGTCGAAGGTCTGCTCAAAAAGCTAGAGTTACCCTATCGCATTCTGCGCCTTTGCGGTGGCGACATGAGCTTCACAGCCGCGCTCTGCTTCGACTTCGAGACCTTCTCGGCCGCGCAAAAACGCTGGCTCGAGGTTAGTTCCGTATCAAACTTCGAGACTTACCAAGCCAACCGCTTGAAATGTCGCTACAAAACCGCTGATGGCAAGACCGAACTCTGCCACACGCTCAACGGCTCGGCCTTGGCTCTGCCGCGCATTGTAGCCACCATTCTCGAAAACAACCAAACACCCGACGGCATTCGCGTGCCGAAAGTGCTTGTGCCGTACATGGGCTGCGAGATCATCAAATAAAAGTGAGGGATTAGGAGTGAGAAGTTAGGAGTGATAGCAGATATGCGTGTCTAACCTGTAAACTATCACCTCTAACCTCTTACTGTTGAAAAAAAAATCGCCACAACCGCTTGAATTGGCATTTTTTTTACTATTTTTGTCGGTTGTAATTTTACTGAAAAAAGATAGAAAAAATGGGACTTTTCTCTTTCACGCAAGATGTCGCCATTGACCTTGGCACCGCCAATACCATCATTACTTGCAACGACAAGATTGTGGTTGACGAGCCATCGATAATTGCGCTCGACCGCACCAACGGCAAAGTGATAGCCATCGGTCGCAAGGCACAGCAGATGCAAGGGCGCGAACATCCAAACATTCGCACCATTCGCCCGTTGCGCGACGGCGTCATTGCCGACTTTAACGCCGCAGAACTGATGATTCGCGGTCTGATAAAGATGATTCCGCACCGCGGCAGATTGGTTACACCATCGCTGCGCATGGTGGTGGGCATTCCTTCGGGCAGCACCGAGGTTGAAGTGCGCGCCGTTCGCGACTCATCAGAACACGCTGGTGGACGCGAGGTTTACATGATTTACGAGCCAATGGCTGCTGCCATCGGCATCGGACTCGATGTGGAAGCACCCGAGGGATGCATGGTTGTTGACATAGGCGGCGGCACCACCGAAATTGCCGTCATCTCGCTGGGTGGCATGGTATCGAACCAATCCATTCGCATTGCAGGCGACGATTTCACAAAAGACATTATCGACTACATGAACCGCCAACACAACATCAAAGTGGGCGAACGCATGGCCGAACAGATAAAGATAAAAGTCGGTTCTGCCTTGATAGACCTTGGCGATGAAGCACCAGAGGATTTTGTAGTCGATGGTCCGAACAAGATGACTGCGCTGCCAATGAAAGTGCCTGTTTCGTATCAGGAGGTGGCTCACTGTCTCGAAAAATCGATCACCAAAATTGAGACAGCTGTGCTGGCAGCACTCGACGAGACGCCACCAGAGCTCTATGCCGACTTGGTGAAAAACGGCATCTACTTGGCTGGCGGCGGTGCTTTGCTGCGCGGCTTGGCCAAACGACTGACCGACAAGATTCAGATTCAATTCCACGTGGCCGACGATCCGCTGCACGCAGTGGCACGCGGCACAGGTGTGGCACTGAAAAATGTGGACAAATTCCAATTCTTGCTCCGTTAATCGGAAATAAAAAATTTGGCGGTGGATCTCAGTATCTGCCGCCTTTTCAACTTTTTGCACATGTCGGCACTGCTGCGATTTTTTGCTCGATTTGCACACTTCTTCGAATTTCTGTTCCTAGAAGTGATT
>CAVHRT010000161.1:0-3192 GCA_963638355.1 Flexilinea sp.
GTTCATAGAACTAAAAATTTAAAAATGGTTAAGTGAATATTCGATAGTCAAATTTTCAAGGCAAAGATAGGGCTTTTTTTTTGAACGAACAAGTTTTTCGGCGTTTTTTTTGAAAAAAATCGACAAATGGGCGAAAAAAGTAAAAAAAGGGGGCTTTTTTGGTGCTTTTTTGCTAAATTTGCGCCCAAAATCGTCGAAAAAATGAACTTTCAACGCCCATCTTTCATGCGAAATGTACCTCCGGTGGTGCTAAATTTAATCATAATCAACCTGATTGTGTGGCTCGCAAGCAAGATTTTGGCGGCAAAAATGGGAATCGACCTCACCGATTTGCTCGGTATGCACTATTTTGCGTCCGAAAAATTCCACTTCTACCAACTCTTCACCTACATGTTTATGCACGACACGCATTCCATTTGGCATCTGTTCTGCAACATGTTTGGCGTGTATATGTTTGGCATTGCTTTGGAGCAGATTTGGGGCAGCAAAAAATTCCTTCTATATTATATGGTGTCGGGTGTGGGCGCTGCCATTGTGCAACAACTCTGCTGGATGGGCGAATTTTGGAGCGTAACCGAGGCCATGAACGCCGCCATTGCGCAAAGTTCGCCCGAGATGCTCGAGAGCGTAGAACCGACACTGCGCCATTTCTTCCGTTTTGGCGACATCAACGCGCTGCGTCCGCTCGACATTGCCGGCATGCGCGAAATGCTGCTGAACCTGCCCGTTACCGTTGGCGCAAGCGGTGCGCTGTTTGGCGTGCTGCTGGCGTTTGGTTGGCTCTTCCCCGATGTGAAAATGTTCCTGCTTTTTGTGCCGATTCCCATTCCAGCACGCATTTTCGTGGGACTCTATGCCGTGATGGAACTATTCCTAGGCGTAGCAGGCTTCAGTTTCGACAATGTGGCGCATTTTGCCCACCTCGGTGGCATGATTTTTGGACTGATACTTCTGCTCATTTGGCGAAAAAAAGGAACGTTGTATCGGTAATTAAGAATTTTGAATTAAGAATTAAGAATTGTGGGAAACTCCGCCAACTGCAAATTATGAACACGGACGCACTCAGTGCGTCCCTACTTTCAAACTTTCGGACTTTATAAACTTTACAAACTGACTCATGGAATGGTTCAATCGACTTCGTACGCGTAATGCATCGGCACTGGTGTGGCTTCTGGTACTGAATGTTGGCATTTGGCTGGCAGTGAAAATTTTCGGCGTGGGTTTCAGCCTGTTTGGCATTGAAGAATATAACTGGCTGAAATATCTTGAAATGCCTGCATCGTGGACCGTATGGCTGCAACAGCCATGGACCTTGCTGACCTACATGTTTCTGCACTCCGAATTTTTCCACCTTTTCTTCAACATGCTGTGCCTCTACTGGTTTGGTCGCATGTTTTTGGAACGTTTCACGCAAAAACAGTTGATCGGGCTCTACATTCTTGGCGGCATAGCGGGCGCAGCAGCCTACATGGGTGCGTACCATCTGTTCCCCGTGTTTTCCACCAAAATCTTTGGCAGTTATCTTCTTGGCGCATCGGCATCAATTATGGCGATAATTTTGGCCATCACCATAACCGAGCCAAACTACAGCATTCGCCTGTTTCTGATTGGCGACATAAAACTGAAATACATTGGTATCGTCACCGTTGTGCTGATACTTTTGAGTGTCAATGGCGAAAATGCAGGCGGCGAATGGGCGCACCTTGGCGGTGTAGCAATGGGCATTCTGTATGCTTGGGCGTGGAAGAGAGGCGTCGATTTGGCACTAATAACAAACAAACCCATCGACCTTGTGGTGACGATTTTCCGCAAGCCGAAGAAGAAAACTAAACGAGCCGATTTTCGTCGCCAACCCAAGACCGATGCCGAATACAACCAATCGAAAGCCAGCGACGAAGCCGAAATCGATCGCATTCTTGACAAGATAAAACGCTCTGGTTATCAGAGTCTTACGGAGAAAGAGCGCGAATTTTTGTTTAAGCAGAAAAAGTAAAAATTTCAGATTACAAATTTCAGATTTCAGATTGGGGCGGTGAGTGTGTCGAACCGCAGATTTCAGATTGCGCATGACAAAAGGTCAGCGACGTTTTTATTTGAAAATTTGAAGATTGTAAGCCAACTATCCGCACTGTCCCAAACTTTATAGACTTTCAGACTTTATAGACTTTCGGACTTTATAAACTTTCAAACTTTACGAACTTTATAAACTTTTTCGGTGTTTCGCAAACTCGCAAAATACACGCTGGTGCTGACAAACGCCTTTTTCGCGCTGCTCTATATTTTTGGGTTGCTCGCTTTGGTCGTGCCAACCGACAGGTTTGTGTGGTTTTCGTATTTTGGACTGATTTTTCCACTGCTCGTCATTGTGCAAGTCTGTTTCGCCATTTTCTGGACCATCAAACGCAAATGGTGGGTACTGATGCCGTTGTTACTGCTGGCGTTCTCGTATAAATCGGTGAACAACGCTTTTTCGATGCCGATTTTCACGAAAAAAGCCGACGACGGACAAAAAATAACGATTGTGAGTTACAATGTGTCGTTTTTTGGCGGCGAAAAGCACCTCGACGACATCGTGAAACTGATAGAGAAAGAGAATGCCGACATTGTCTGTCTGCAAGAATTCGGATTCTACAGACAAAGCAATGCGCTGAACGAGGAGAAAATTCTTTCGCGATTCCAGAAAAATTATCCGTATCGCCACATTTGGTACAAAAACCAGACTGCGCGCATTTGGTGGGGCAATGCCACATTTTCGAAATTTCCGATTGTGAAAAAGCAGAAAGTGGATTACGCCTCGAAAAATAACGTGAGTATTTTCTCCGACATCAAAATCGGGCGCGACACAGTGCGCGTATTCAACAGCCATTTGGAGACCACGCGACTGACCAAAATCGACCTCGAAAACCTGAGCGACGCCAGCACGCGCGACAACAAAGCCATCGAGCAGGCGAGCCAAAAACTGAACACTTCGTTTCGGGCGCACGCTCGGCAGGCACGAAAAATTGCCGAAATTAAAGATCCGACGCCCTACCCCACCATTGTCTGCGGCGATTTCAACGATGTGGCGCAGTCGTACACCTACCACACGCTGGCGCGCGGCATGCTCGATGCGGTAAACACCACGCATTGGGGCTACAACTACACCTTCCGCCTGAAAAACATTCTGCCCATCGGCATCGACCACATTTTGGT
>CAVHRT010000162.1:0-3182 GCA_963638355.1 Flexilinea sp.
GCATGTAGGTGTTGCCATAATAAGCGGTGTGATAGCGCACACTCACGCCAAGTTGAAAAGTGAGAACATTCTTGAAAAAGTGGTCGAGATAGTAGAAATTTGAGTAAAGCGCCACATCGGGCAGCGGCAAAATGCGACGATTGCTCGTGTACTGATACACCACTTTATTATCGAGATGAAGCCGCCAAGCATGCAGATTGGCAGTAACATCGGCGGCTATAACTTGCACATTTCCAGAGTATTGCGCAGGCAGAGCATCTTCGTTGAAATAGATGAGATTGGTAACATTTTCAAATTGAACGCCCAGCGAAATGTCGCGCGTGGGGAAAGCGATGCGCCCTTTCACATTGAAACGCATGCTACGGTCGAGGTCGGCCGTCCACTGGAAGTGATTCGAAAGATAATGTTTAGTCAGATAATCGCTCGTTTCGCGGTAGAATCCGCCGCGTGCCGAAATCAACATCGTATCTTTCTGAGTGATTGGGAACACGCTTTTGATACCGCCATAGACCGAAAAATCGCCTAAACGCGGACCGACCAAATAGACATCACCATCGACATCGAAAGTGAATTTTTCGCCCTCGCGTTTGAAAATTTGCGCTCCCACACGCAGATTGTGTTCGGTGTGGCGCGAGCCAAGCAACGAATCGTTTTCGTACATGCGGAAACGCCTCAAATCGTACTCCACAAAGCCCGTCAAGCCAAACCGCATGATGCGATTGAACTTCTCCTCAAGCGTGAACGCCAGCACATTTTTCAGCGACCAATAGCGCGTTGAATCGAGCGTAGAGGCACCGCTGTAGTAGTTGTAGTCGTACACACCGCTCGTAACCGAATCTTGCTCCACATAGCGGCGGCGCACATCTTCGAACTTGATGGTGTGCGTAATGGAACTCACTGGAATGTAGTCGTATGCCACCGAATCTTCGGTAACTTGCCGCTCTTTTTCGTAACCAAAACAGAATTTGTGGTTGTAGTAATACAAGTTATCAACATATCCCGTAATGGCATTCAAGCGCGTTGGAATGTTGTTCGCCTCCATATTCAGCGACTCTTCGGGGTGAAGAATGTACTCGCGATCGGCAATGCCGCCGTTTTCGTGGTTGCGGAAATTGTTGAACATCACCACACCCTGCGCCGAGTAGCGACGACCATTGTAACTGCCCCAAAATCCGCCATTCACCAAGCGCGTGGCTTGGTTGGCATACTGTCCGCGACCATAGATGAGATTGACCAGTGCGCCGAAGTTTGTGCGCGAATTGGCATTCATCGAAAACATCGATTTGAAATGGTCTTGCTGATAGAATGTGGGCAGCGCAGAACGATATTCTAGCTTTGCGAATGGGGTCGTCGTATTAAAAAATAACACATCTTCGACACCAACTAAATAGGCATCGTAGGGCGACGAGAAGAAAAGTGGCGTTTTCTGTGTGCGATCGAAATAGATTTTCGATTGAAGTGGCGAACCGAGGTTGCCATTCCACGAATTTGCAATGCTGTAATCGTTCACGGGATCGGCATCGGGATAGCTCACCACAGCCGTATCTATCCGACACGAATCAGCCACACCAAGCGTCTCATCGATGCGCCAAGTGTGGATAATGCTGGGGATTTTCGTCTTGTTCGACGCGCCCCAAACAGTGCCAGCCGTGAGTGCCAGCGCAACTATCAGCCCGTAGCGGTTCATAACTTGCAAAGGTAGACATTTTTCGCGAAACAGACAAATGCGCAGATTTGCGACTTTTTTTGTAACTTTGCCGCCGAAAAAATTTTAGCGAAGATAATTCCACTTTTCATCATTTCAACCTAAAATACGATGAAAGATTTCTCATACATCGAATCGGCTATCGACGATTTTCGTCAGGGAAAATTCCTGATTGTGGTCGATGACGAAGACCGCGAAAACGAAGGCGATTTCATTGTTGCCGCCGAAAAAATAACGCCCGAAAAGGTCAATTTCATGCTGAAACATGCGCGTGGCGTGCTTTGCGCTCCCATCACCATCGAGCGATGCAAAGAACTCGACCTACCGCACCAAGTGGCCGACAACACATCGGTGCTTGGAACGCCATTCACCATCACGGTGGACAAGCTCGAGGGCTGCACCACGGGCGTTTCGGCTGCCGACCGAGCTGCCACCATTCGCGCCTTAGCCGATCCTGCCTCCACACCGCAAACCTTCGGTCGCCCTGGCCACATCAATCCGCTCTATGCGCAGGACAAAGGCGTGCTACGTCGCGCTGGTCACACCGAAGCCTGCATCGATCTGGCAAAACTGGCTGGCCTCTACCCCGCTGGCGCGCTGATGGAGATAATGAACGAAGATGGCACCATGGCTCGCATGCCCGAACTGCAAAAAATTGCCAAAGAATACGACCTGAAAATCATCTCCATTCGCGACCTCATAGCATACCGACTGCAGCAAGAATCGCTCATCGAACGCGGCGAAGAGGTTGATATGCCCACGCAATACGGTCATTTCCGACTGATTCCTTTCCGCCAAAAATCGAACGGATTGGAACACATTGCACTGATAAAAGGCGAATGGAAACAGGGCGAGCCGATTTTGGTTCGTGTGCATTCGTCGTGCGCCACTGGCGACATTTTCGGTTCGTGCCGCTGCGAATGTGGCGAGCAACTGCACCAAGCCATGCGCGCCATCGAAAAAGAGGGCAAAGGCGTAGTCGTCTACATGAATCAGGAAGGGCGCGGCATCGGTCTGATGGCGAAAATTGCCGCCTACAAACTGCAGGAAGAGGGCTACGACACGGTCGATGCCAATCTGCACCTCGGATTCAAGGCCGATGAGCGCGACTATGGCGTTGGCGCGAGCATTTTGCGCGAACTTGGCGTGTCGAAAATGCGCCTAATGACCAACAATCCCGTGAAGCGCATTGGTTTGGAGGCCTACGGATTGGAGATTGTGGAGAATGTCCCCATCGAAATCGATCCAAATCCATACAACGAATTCTACATGCGCACCAAAAAAGAACGCATGGGGCATTTGCTGCATAAAGTCTAAAAAAGTTAGAAATTAGGAGTGAGGAGTTAGGAGTGAAATCAATTGATAATTGATAATTGATAATTTTCGCGACAAGCGCAATTTTCAAATCTTCAAATTTTCAAATAAAAAAATGGGCGTTTATCCTGCAGAAAATTGTGGAATGCAAAACTTTATGAAC
>CAVHRT010000163.1:0-3161 GCA_963638355.1 Flexilinea sp.
GTCCTTGCTCTTTACTCAAATTTTTCTCAAAACATTTGGTCGGTAAAAAAATAAGTCGTACCTTTGCAGTCCCAATTTGGGGCAACAAAAGTATTATTTAATCATTAGTTTTTCATTTTCTATGTATTTAGACGCAGAAAAAAAACAAGAGATCTTCGGCAAGTACGGAAAGTCTAACACTGACACGGGTTCTCCCGAATCGCAGATTGCTTTGTTTTCCTACCGTATTGCCCATTTGACTGAGCACCTCAAGTCGAATCACAAAGATCATAGCACGCAACGCTCGTTGCGCATGTTGGTTGGCAAACGCCGTCGTCAACTCGACTACCTGAAACAGGTGGACATTGAACGCTACCGCGCCATCGTCAAAGAACTCGGTTTGAGACGATAAACCACACGCACGAAGCAAAAAGAGAGCATTCCAAAATTGTTTGGAATGCTTTTTTTGTCGGCAAAAATGCGCTATCTGCAAAAAAAAATGTACCTTTGTATTTTCGTAATTCTGCAAAAAAATCTTTTGAAAATATGCATATTCTCTACAATTTTGGCATTCGCCTGATGCAGGCTTATGTGGCTGTGGCAGCCCTGTTCGACGGAAAAATGCGTGCGCGCCATCGTGGTGGTCGTGCGGCTTTTGCGGCATTGCAAAAGCACGACATGAAAGGCTGCGTGTGGTTTCATGCCGCCTCGCTGGGCGAGTTTGAGCAGGCGCGACCGATGATTGAACGCTTGCGCCGCAACAAGCCTGAGCAGAAAATTTTGCTTTCGTTCTTCTCGCCATCGGGCTACGAGGTGCGCCAAAATTACGATCAGGTGGATTTGGTGGTCTATCTGCCATTCGACACGCCAAGCAATGCTCGCCATTTTATCGACCTTGCGCAGCCGAGCAAAGCCATTTTTGTGAAATACGAATTTTGGGCAAATTTCCTTTTCGAACTGAAACACCGCGCAATCGACACCTATATTATCTCGTCGATTTTCCGCCCAACGCAACAATTTTTCCGCTGGTATGGTGCATTTTTCAGAAAGATATTGCGCTGTTACACCACGCTTTATGTGCAAGACGAGGCTTCGCGCAGTTTGTTGGAGAAGATTGGCGTGAAAAATGTGGTGGTTGGCGACGATACGCGTTTCGACCGCGTGGCCGACATTGCCGCAGCTGCCAAGGATCTGCCCATTGCCGCTGCTTTTGCCGAAGGGTACAAAGTTTTGGTGGCGGGCAGCACTTGGGAACCCGACGAGGAGATGCTGACGCGCTACATCAATGCCAACAAGGACATTTGCCGCATGGTGATAGCACCGCACGTGGTTTCGCCGCAACATATCGAGAGGCTTTGTGCGCAGTTGCGTTGTAATTTTGTACTTTACTCGCAAACCACGCCCGAGCAGGCTGCCAAAGCCAACTGCTTGGTGGTCGATACCATTGGCGTGCTGTCGTCGCTCTACCGCTATGGACGCGTGGCGTATGTGGGCGGAGGCTTTGGTGTGGGCATTCACAACACGCTCGAGGCGGCAGTGTGGGGCATTCCCGTGGTTTTCGGACCGAATTTCGATAAATTCCGCGAGGCGCACGAACTGATAAAATGCGGTGGCGGATTCTGCGTTGGCTCGTATCGTCATTTGGAAGATTGCATCACTGCGCTGCTCATCGACCACGACGCTGGCCTGCACGCCGGCGACTATGTGAAACAGCATGTGGGCGCGACCGAAAAAATTTCGAAGGAAATTTTTTCTTAGAGGTTAGAGGTTAAAGGTTAAAGGTTATAGGTTATAGGGTGCGGTTCGACAGGCTCACCGCACACCAAATTGATAATTGACAATTGATAATTGATAATTTTTTGCGCAAAATTTGGACAATGCGCAATCTTCAAATTTTCAAATCTTCAAATAAACAAATTCAAACAATTTCAAACAATTAGAAACTTAGAAACTTTTTCAACCAGAAATCAAGAAATCAGAAATCAAATAAAATAGGAATATGAAGAAATACGATTGGAAATTCTCGCAGGTGGGCGGCGTTACGCGCGTCAGAATTGAGACGGGCAGCGACATTGCGCACCTTGGCGAACTCGACCAGAAGATGTGGACCGTGCTGAGTTGTCCCGTGAAAGGTCTGGAGATAGACGAGCGCACGCTGCAACTGATGGACAGCGACGGCGATGGCAAAATTCGCGTTCACGAAGTGGTGGCGGCTTCGCAATGGCTCACTTCGTTGCTGAAAAACGACGATTTGCTGCTGAAACGCTCCGACACGCTGCGTTTGGACGATATCAATCAAACCACCGACGAAGGCAAAAAAATCTACCATTCGGCCAAGGAAATCTTGAAAAATCTTGGGCTGAAAAAGAACGAAATCTCCATTGCCGACACCTCGGACACGGTGGCTATTTATGCCAAAACGCGCTTCAATGGCGACGGCATCATCACCGAGCAATCGACCGACGACGAGGCTGAAAAGAGTGCCATCGCGGCTTGCATCAAAACGCTTGGTGCAGTGACCGACCGCAGCGGTTTGGACGGCATCGACAAGGACAAAATCGAGGCTTTTTATGCGGCTCTGACCGACTATGCGGCTTGGATCGACAGTCGTTGCGCACTGCCTTACGCCGAAAATACCGATGCTGCGCTTGCGGCTTACAATGCGCTGAAAGAGAAGATCGACGACTATTTTGTACGCTGTAAATTGGCTGCCATCAATGCCGATACGGCTGCCACACTCGACCTTTCGGTGGCCTCGCTTGATGGCGTGAACAACCAGAATCTGGCGGCTCGTCTGGCCGAATTGGCCACTTTGCCATTGGCACGAATAAATGCAAAAGCTCAGTTGCCGCTCGATGGCGGCATCAATCCCGCTTGGGAGACGGCTTTTGCTACGCTAAAAAAATTGATTTTCGATGTCGATTTTCCGAAAGCAAAAACCATCAGCGAGGAGCAATGGCTGCAGATTGGCACAAAACTGTCGGCCTATGTGGCATGGCAATCGCAAAAGAAGGGCGAAACGGTGGAATCGCTTGGCATCGATGCCATTCGCGAACTGCTGAAACAGGACAAAAAAGCCGCTTTGCTCGAACTTGTCGAGAAAGATAATGCCGAAAAAGAGGCGGCCGAATCCATCGCATTGGTCGATAAATTGCTGCACCTCTATCGCGATTTCTACACGC
>CAVHRT010000164.1:0-3160 GCA_963638355.1 Flexilinea sp.
ACTGAAAATCAGAGAGTTACAATGTAATTCTCTGATTTTTTTGTCGGTTTGAGCGAAAAAATGTAATTTTGCATGGTTGTGTAAGTGCCTGAAAATCACAAATTACACTCAAATCGAAAATCTTCTAATTTCAAAATCCGTGCAAAATCCGTGCATATTGCACGGCACGCAAAAAACCGACAAAACACCATGGCAACAGTTTCAATTGCTCTCGACCGACGAGCGAAAAATACACGCGGCGCGTTCCCGATACGCCTGTGGATCAGAAACGCAAACACCAGCGCGAGCATCAGCACAGGCATAAGTTGCACCGCTGAACAGTACGATGGACGCGATCCAGCACACACGGTTGTTTCGACGCTACCAAACGCCCGCGCCATAAACGACGGACTGCTGCGTATTTATGCAGAACTGCAACAGTTTGTGCTTGATCTTACAGCCAGCGGACAAAAAAACCTAACAGCAAACGAAATAAAAAATCGTTTTGAACAGCGAGTACAGGCCGCCGATGCAGATGCAGACACCGAAAAAATTTCATTTTCCGACTACTTTTTGCAATTTTCAAAAACCAAAATTGGAAAGTATGCGCAAACATTCAATTACACTGCGCAATGGCTCGAACAGTTTCACGCCGAAAAAATCAGTTTTGATGAAATAGATTTTGCTTTTTTGCAGCGTTTCGATAATTTCCTGAAACAGCAACAAATCAGTGCCAATTCGCGCGGGATTATTTTTCGCAATATGCGTACCGTGCTAAACGATGCAATAAACAACGAACTGACAGATCGCTATCCTTTCCGAAAATTTAAGATCCCGCACGCCGTGAAAGATAAGGAGTATTTAGAACTGGACGATTTTCGGCGGCTGCTTGCGTACCAGCCGACCACCGATGGCACACAGGCGGCAAAAGATTTGTTTTTGCTTTCGTTTTATTTCTGCGGTGCAAACCCGATCGATCTGTTTAATATGCCAGCGGCCGAAAATGGCTGCATTCGGTTTGTTCGTACAAAAACACAAAGCAAAAGCCAAAGCACAATAAAAATACGCATTCAGCCAGAGGCAGCCGAACTGGTTGCACGCTACGCGGGGCGCGATGGTTACTTGCTAAATTTTCGCGACCACTACATGAATTACGAAAATTTCTATCATTTTATGGGGAAAAAGATTCGCGCCGTGGCTGCTGCGTTGCAGGTAAGCGGTTTGTCGTTCTACTGGGCGCGTTATTCGTGGGCGACCTATGCCAGCCGCATCGGGACAGATGAGAGTGTGATCGGCCGCGCTCTTGGTCACGCACCCACCAGTTTAGCGGGGCGCGTTTATATTACTTTCGACTGGCAGCGCGTGGACGATGCCAACAGACGCGTGATTGACTACCTGAACGAAAATTAGTAACTTATACCTTTTACAAATCTTGGATCAACCACTACAATGGTACTATATCTGAAATCTTTTATATTGTTAGTGATATAGGTGTAACACCCCATTTTTTTACCTAATACAAATTGTATATTATCTTCTATATCGACACCTTCCAATTCGAGAGCGGTGTCAATGTCTTTTTCTGAAAAACCTACTATTTTTATTTTGTGTTTCAGCCGTTTAATGTAATTTACAATCTGCTGTCTATAACTTTTATCTTTTTTCTTTCCTTGTAGTGTAGATATAGTTTGTGAGATAGCAAGTGTCGATGTATACAACTCAAAATCTTGCATTTTGAATAAGAAATCCATCGCTTGAACATCTGTTTTTACACCACGAAAATTTCCGATCAATACATTTGTATCGATATATATGCGACGATATTTTAATTTGTGATTTACTTTCATAGAATCACACTTTTATACTTGCGACGCTCTTCTGGTGTAAGTAAATCGATATTGCGAATGTAAAACATACGCATGGCATACTCTATAATTTTACTTTTAGGTACACCACTCCGTTTTAGCACAATTTCCATGCTTTCTTTTCCCAGTTGCTCGCGTTTAATCTGTTCTGGATCTTTTTTCTTTGCCATAATTCAAAAAAAAATTGCAGGTTATTTTTCAACCTGCAAAGTAACAAAAATTATTCCAAACCTACAAATGGTTTGCGAAAAAATTACGCAAAATAGAGTTCCGCTTCGGCGGCGCGGCGTTTGGTTAGACCAGCGAGAACGGTTTTGCCGCTTTTGTTCCAGCGCGCAAACTCATCGGCGATGGTGCTGTCGTTGCTGTTTGCTTTTACCTTTTTGCACAGGGTGCTGCCAAGAAATGCAGCCGTGCCACAATTGTATGCAAACGATACAAGCGCATCGAATTGATTTTGCGACAATGCCACACCGAGCGAATTAACTGCCTGTTCGGCCGTTGCGAGATCTTTTTTGAGTAGCGTTTCGGCTTCGGCTTCGGTAACGGTTTGATCCTGTTTTACATCAGCACCATAATGGCCGTAACCGATGGTGTAGTACTTTTCGCTGGCCACTGGTTTGTAGGCCGATAGTTTCAGACCCTCAAACTTTTTGATTAGCGCGATGCCAGCCGCGCCAGTTGTTTTTTTGTCCATGGTTTGTTTGCTGTTTTTACGATTACGAAAATAGTACACCAGTAGCACCGCCGCTGCTGCAAAAACACTCACTGCTGCCGCCGTGCCAGCCACTGCCAATTGTGTACGCGTAAATTTTATCATAAAATAAATTTTCTAACTATTCGCCATATGATCCACGCGAGTAGCGCGCCGATCAGCACCAATGCACACAGGCCTGTGGTCATTTTGAACTGTTGCCAGCCAGTGAGCGGCGTTTGTATGCGTTCGGTTTTAGTGATGTAGCACGGCACGGTTTTTTCTGTTTCCACATACACCGTATCGCGCAACTGTTCGGTGCGCAACCGATAGCGACCATCGCCGAGTGCCACCAGCGTAGCGCGGGCGTTACCTGCAACCACCGTGATGCCTGTCGTGTCGTCGGCCGAGGACGGCGGGAGTGCGCCCGCGCCAGTTGGTAGTGTGAAAATAGTGTCGTGCGTTGCATAGTGTTGCACTATGGTATCGCGCAGCACCACCACCGAATCGGTGTGCAGTTCGGGGTGCGCTGCCAGCAGATGCGCCAGCCGCTTTTGCGGTGCGCATGCCACCAACAACGGCACAAGTGCAAACAGTATGTAACGGCGTGGGTGCATTATTT
>CAVHRT010000165.1:0-3126 GCA_963638355.1 Flexilinea sp.
CATTAACACCTGATGAGTGGCTTGGTAGGCAAGTTTCAATGTTAAATCCAGAAACAGGAAAGGATGATGGAGGTGTTCAATCTTCTTGCGATGGTTTTTCGTTTGTGGCAGGTTTCGACTACGCCACCTATTTCAACCGCTACGAAGAGTTAGGCGGTGGTGAAGTGGGTAATGATGAGGCCTTTGCCAAGCTGCAAGAAGATGGCACCTACCGCATAGATGCTGCAGATCTTAACCTTAAGAGCTGGCGCGACCTCTCGTGCCAAAACATCAAGATACAAGGCCTTGGCAAAGACCAAGATGGTAACGACAGCACCATCAGCGAACTGGACTACAAAGTGCCTATCATCGTAAAACACAATGCCAACACCAACGACGAGGAGTTGTTTGGTTTCTCTGGCAAAGGCCGCGCCACTTGCCCCACCTGCGATGTGGTAATACGCGACAATGCCGAACTCACCGTAGTGCCAAAAGGCTACAACGAGCTGCGCGATGTGTATGTATACCACACGGGTCGCCTGCGCATACCCGAGGGCAAGACCTACAGCGTGCGCCACGTGTACATCACCAGCCGCAACAACGAGGTAGGCTACGCGCTAGTTCAAGGCACGCTCTCTGCCACGCAGGGTGTTGGTCACTACAAGAGCATCGATGCCATGGCATGGTACGACTTCTCGCTGCCATACAACTGCAAATGGAAAGACATCACCCGAAGCAATGGCTTACAGATTTTGGGCAATTACACCGAAGATTGGTGGATAAAACGCTATGATGGTCAGAAACGCGCCATCAGCGGCACGCCAAACGGTGCAACGCCTACCAACTGGGAACTTGTCGATAGTACAGAGACGCTTCAGGCTGGTGTGGGCTACATCATCGGCATTGGCGGCAAACACGAGGAGAGCCCGCGCAAAGCGCAATATCTGGTGCGCATCACACTGCCGAACGTGTCGGGACAATACTACACCGAGACTGGCGTGAGCGACCAAGTGCGCAACGTGTATGGCTACACAGGCGCGAAAGCCGAAGAGTTGCCTTGCCACCGCGGTTGGAACTACATTGGCAATCCGTTCATCTCGATGTTCGATGGCGGTCAGCAAAATCCAAAATGGGATACGCAACTGCTGCTTTCGGGTTATTATAAGGATATGACCGATGGCGAAACTTACACGACTCAAGACAACATCTATGTGTCGGTAGACCAAGGCACTAACGGTGCAACTAACTGGGTACAAACCACAGCCACCGAGGCCGATCTGTTGCCATTCCGTGCGTTCTTTGTTCAGGCCGTGAGCGATGGTCAAGTTGGCTTCGTAAAACAAGCACGCGCCCTGCCGAATACAGTTAGTGGTAACGCTCCTGCGCTGCCCAACCCGAACGACCCGAGTCAGTTCTCGTTGTTCATCTCTAGTGCATCGAACGGTTCGAGCAAAGCCACGGTAACGATTGGCGACTACACACCGCAATACGAGGTTGGCTACGACATGGTGCGCATGATAAACAAGTCGCAATACTATCCGCAACTCTACACAGTCGATTCGGTTGGTTACTACATGATTTATCAGGCCATCGACCGCATCACGCCTGTGGAGCAGAGCATAGCGTTGGGCTACTACACACGCAGCAAAGGCACGTTCACCATCAGCCTTGGCCGCTTGCAGAACATGGATCGCTACGATGCCGTGCTGCTCATCGACAACGAGGAGCATACCACCACCGATCTGTTGTTGGGCAACTACACATTCACCTCGGCGGCTGGCGACGTGGCAAATCGCTTCAGCATTCGTCTGCGTAAGAGCAATGTCTCTACCGACATCGAGGTGCAAGAGGGTCGCGAACCAGTCATCTACCGTATGGGCGAAAGCATCGTCATCGATCAGTTGCCCGCGGGTGCTACCGTGCGTGTGATCGACGCTGTTGGTCGTGTGCTGCATCAGCAACAAGCCACGGGCGAAGTGCTGCAGTTCAGCGCGCCAGTGCGCGGAGCCTACATCATTCAGGTGATGAGCGAAAGTCAGAGTTATAGCATCAAAACGATTTTGTAATCTTTTGTAGATTAATTATTTACCAAAAAAGAAGAAAAACAAGGAGGAAGATTATGAAACGCTTTAATAGTGAGATTCTTGGAAATATAGCATTGACCGTTGGTTTAGTGGTTGTGGCTTGCTTTGGATTGGTAGCTACGCAGTGGGTCGATTTGCGCCTCGACGACGACAATCGTGCCCCTTCGCACAAGACAACGCAAGCCGTCGTCAACCGTGGCGCAACGCGTGGCGGTGTGGGCAGCAGTTGGGTTGTTCCTAGCATTGCCCGTCCCGAATATCGTGGCGTGAGTCACACCAGTGGAGTGCGCCCATCGCAGTCGGTAGGGCAGGGCAGCAGCGTGTCGCTCATTGCCAGCAGCACAAACCATCGGCATTCGCCTGTTGTTAGTAGCGTAGGCGTGAGTGGCGGCAGCAGCGTGGGCGGTGAGCATCGTTCGAACGGCAGCAGCAGTGTAGCGAGCAGCAACTCGTTCGGCTCCATTCCCGTCACCAGCATGACGCGCCGTTCTGCCACCATGACCATGACAGCACCTTTTGCCACCGAAGATATGCCTTCGGGCACTATTCACACCAAAGTGAGCGGTGAAGGCGGTAAAGACGAACCCGCCCCAGAAATCCCCGTTCCCGTAGGTGATGCCGTTTGGCCGTTGTTGCTGTGTGGTGTGGCGTATGCTTTTTTCTTGATTTTCAAGAAAAAAGCAATAAAGAATGAGAAATGAATAATGAATAATACCGCGGTTCGGCAGGCTCACCGCGCGCTTAATTGATAATTGATAATTTTTGTGGGAAAAGTTGAGAGGTTTGTAGGGACGCGCCATGGCACGTCCACCCAACCCAGCCGCAGAAAGTTGAGGGGCGCGAGCATTAAATTATTGGATTATTGAGTTATTGGGTGATTTTTGAACCCCTCCCCCGCAGTGGCGGGTACTCCCCTTGGGAAGGGGAGAGGGCGGGTAACAACAACGATAGTACAAAACATAAAATAACCAACTGAGCCAACACCAGCGCGATTCTGTCCCCCTGTTTGGAGCAATGCGGAAAGATAGGGGGACGAGGAGCGATAGCGACGGGCGGGGGTTCG
>CAVHRT010000166.1:0-1302 GCA_963638355.1 Flexilinea sp.
GGGCGGTGAGCTTGTCGAACCGCCTAATTATCAATTATCAATTATCAATTATTTCTTGCTTTTTGTGCTTATCCACCAATCGCCAAACAATCAGCGTGAGTGCAGTGCCAAGGGCGAAAGCCACCAACAGCAGCCACTCGTTGCGCCAATTGCGCCCGACAAACGCCAGTGCGCAAAAAACGAGCGATGCGCAAAACAAAACCAACGTCACCTGCTTGTGCTGCAAGCCCAAACTCAACAGCAAATGATGAATATGGTTCCGATCGGCCGTGAATGGCGAACGATGTTTCTTAATACGAGTGAGCATCACACGCAGCGTGTCGAACAGCGGCACAAACAATATGCAAAATGCCACCGCTGGAGCAGCCTTAAACTGCAAGCAGGTCGGCGTGGCCGGATCGGCATTCAACTGCATGAACCTGAAGACGAACCACGACACCATAAATCCCAAAAGCAGCGAGCCAGCATCGCCCATGAAGACCTTTCGGCGCGAACCGCCAAACACATTGAAGCAGAAGAAAACCGCCAACGCGCCCAACAATGCGTAACCGAGCATGGCCATATTCAAATCGCCCACCAACTGAAAATAGATGGCAAACAAAAGGCAATAGAGCATTCCAAGCCCCGACGCCAAACCATCGATGCCATCAATCAAATTCAGCGCATTGGTGATGACAATGTAGGTGGCAAGCGAAAAGATGTAACTCCACGCCAGCGACAAATCGCCAATGCCAAACATGCCGAAAAGGCTCGTCATGCGCTCGTCGGCAAAGAATATCAGAAAAACAGCAGCGATCGTTTCACCAAACAATTTCCCGAGCACCGACAGATCGATAAGGTCGTCGACAAAACCGACAATCAAAATGAGTGTTACGCCCACCAGCAAATAGTGCGATGCCGGCATGCGATTGAACACAAAAACTACAAAAAATATAAAGAACGAAATGAAAATATCGAGTCCGCCGACCGCCGGCACCAAGCCCACATGCGATGTACGTTTGTTCGGCTTCACCACAAAATTCTTCTCCCTAGCCACACGAATCACCGTTGGCATAAACGCTGCGCCCAAACATGCCGTCAGCAAAGCAAACAGGTAAGGGTGCTGATAGAGAAAATTTAATATAGCGGTCATTGCGATTTCAGATTTCAAGTTTCAGATTTCAAATTGATTATTGCCCTACTCCCCCTCTCTGAAGGGGCGGGAGGAGTTTTTCAACTCGTCAACTCCTAACTCTTCAGCCTCATTTTCGTCATCTAACTCATTGACATCCAAGCAGTTACATGGGGGGGGGGGGGGGGGGG
>CAVHRT010000166.1:1473-3034 GCA_963638355.1 Flexilinea sp.
GTATTCGAGATGTCGAGTCGCTCGTACTGCGAATTTTTGCTCACATATTCGGGAACGATGTGCTTCATCTGCGAAACGACCATGAAATTTTTGTACAAAAAGGCGTATTCCAACAACTTATCGACGTCGTCAGCCACCTGCTCAAAATCGTATTCGCGCACATTGGCTATCAAAATTTTCTCGTTGTAGGTTGGCTGCGTGGCCTCTTTCACATTCAGCAACTCCTCGTAGAGTTTTTCGCCAGGACGCAAGCCTGTGTAGGTTATCTGAATGTCGATTTCGGGACGATAGCCCGCCAGACGAATCATCTTGCGCGCCAAATCGGCAATCTTCACTGGGCGACCCATATCGAAAATGAAAATCTCGCCGCCTTTGCCCATGCTACCAGCCTCAAGCACCAGTTGGCACGCCTCGGGAATGGTCATGAAGTAACGAATAATGTCGGGGTGAGTCACGGTTACCGGTCCACCCTGCTCTATCTGATGGCGGAACAGCGGAATCACCGAGCCATTCGAGCCAAGCACATTGCCAAAACGCGTGGTGACGAACTTGGTGGTTTCGGCATTTTCTTTCACATTTTTCTTGAAAAGCGATTGCACATAAATCTCGGCAATACGCTTCGATGCGCCCATCACATTAGTTGGGTTCACGGCTTTGTCGGTCGAGACCATCACAAACTTCTCTACACCATTTTCCACCGCCAAATCGGCAATGTTGCGCGTTCCCATCACGTTGGCAATGACGCACTCGCACGGACTATCTTCCATCATCGGCACATGTTTGTAGGCCGCAGCGTGGTAAATGATGTTCGGTTTGTAGGTGGTGATGATGTCGGCAAGGCGTTTGCGGTTGCGCATGTCGCCAATGCAGGCCACATACGGGCAATCGGGTTTCATCTCATCGAGTTCGAGTTTCAGATTGTGCAGCGGCGTTTCGGCATTATCAAACAAAACCAGCAATTTCGGACTGAATTTAGTCAGTTGGCGCACTATTTCGCTGCCGATGGAGCCAGCCGCGCCCGTCACCATTATCACTTTGCCTTTCACCTGCTCCACTATGTGGTCTTTGCTGATTACGATTGGCAGGCGATTGAGCAAATCTTCGATGCGCACATTTTTGAAATCGTGCTTTCCGTTCAGGTTCAGACCTTCGTGCCATTCGGTAACGCTCGGCACGGTCATTATCTCAAAATTCTTGTCGATGAGCGCGTCGAGGTCTTTTTCGACATCTATTTCAGCCATTTTTGTAGGCGAAACTATGATGGTGCGAATTTTGCGCTTTGCCAACAGAGCGAGCATGCGTTTTTTGTCGCAAGTGGATATTACAGGCACGCCGAAAATCTTTTTACCATCGGTCGTTTTCTCATCGTCGAGGAATGCCGCCAAACGAAATTTATTGGTGTTGCTCGAGCGAATGAGTTTTGCAATGCCCACGCCAGCCGATTTTGTGCCATAAACTGCCACAGGTTTGCTCGCGCCATTCGCCACCAGATAATCGAACGACACTTTCACCAAAAATCGTGTGAGCGAAAGCAGCAAAAAAGCCAGAATAGCGTACAAAA
>CAVHRT010000167.1:0-2894 GCA_963638355.1 Flexilinea sp.
TTATAAATCAATAAGTTACAAAGTCACTGTGCGAGTTTATCGCATCAGTAGTAATCTTCAAATGAAAAAATAGTATTTTACCCCACAGACTCTGACCAAGCCGTTAAACCTGTCAACTTTTCAACTCTTCAACTACAATTAATTTCCGTTTGTCGATAATTCATGCAGTTTGTCGATAATTTTTAAGTGTAACTAGGCAAAGAAGTTAAAGAATTGCACTTTTTTGCCTAAATTTGCACGCTTAAATCGGCAAAGACCATGAAAAATCCTCATTTTATAACCAAAACTGCGCTGTTTGGGGCATTTGCCATTGCCTTTGCGCAGCTGTCGTTTGCCGTCGACGCCACCTACTACTCCAGCCTCGATGGGAAGAGTGGGAGTACACTTTTTAGTGCAATTCACACCGTAGCCAAAACTGGATACAGCAGTTTAACCTATGCTGGACTTTGGACTGCATACAAAACAACAGACCTCAATAGTTCTGGCAAAATTTGGGACATGTACGGAGGCTGCGAATTTACCCCCACAACCGACCAATGCGGCAACTATTCTAACGAATGCGACTGTTACAACCGAGAACATTCTATTCCCAAAAGCTGGTTCGGTGGAACAGAGAGTAACGGCACCCCAGGAACAGATATTTTTCACGTAGTTCCTACCGATGGCAAAGTAAATGGTAAGCGCAGCAACTACGCATTCGGAGAAGTAAGTTCTGCAACATACACTTACAACGGTAGCAAACTTGGATCTGCAAAATCAATAACCACCGACAATTTACTAGGGGGTTCAGTTACAGCGACTTGCAGTAGCGTAGTTTTCGAACCAATTGATGAATATAAAGGCGATTTTGCACGTGCTTATTTTGGGACATTGCTTAGTTGGGAAGGTGATTATCAAGCATTTACAACAGACGATGGTAGCACGATGTTTTCGGGGACTTACACCGAAGTTGGTCATTATGGATTGACTGAATATGGCATGGCTCTTCTGATGAAATGGCATCGACAAGATCCCGTTTCACAAAAGGAAATCGACCGCAACAACGGCATTCAATCTACACAAGGCAACCGCAATCCGTTCATCGATTATCCGTGTTTGGCGGAGTATCTGTGGGGAAGTAAAGCAGGACAAACATTCTCGCTGGCATCGTGCTGCGGCTCATTCGATAGCAACTTCACCGCAGGATCAAGCAACGGCTGCAGCGCCTGCACCGAAACCGAAAGCGGTGGCTCAGATTCGGGCGACAGCGGTTCAGACTCGGGCAGTTCAGACAGTGGCAGCAACACCACGCCCGTAACTTCGAGCGATCCAGTATTGATGGTCGGCAAGCCGATTGTAGTTGAGAATGTGAAGCAAAACGACATTGTCTGCACAGGCACTTCCACACTGCAAGTGAACATCGCCAATCTGATCGAAAGCGTGAGCGTAACATCGAGCGACAGTGGCATTTTCACCGTGTCGCCAAGCACCATCAGCCCAAGCGAAGGCGCAGCAGGCGTCACAGTAACCATCACCAAAGTGAGCAACGGCAGTGCCACACTCAACATCAGCGGTGGTGTTGTAAATCAATCAGTTACGGTTGTTTGCGAATAGTGCCGTCAAATGATTTCACAAAATAGAATTTAGTTTTTTCTAGATTAAGTAGTTTTAAATTGGGGCGACATCGATCGGGGCGATCGGTGTCGTTTTTTCTAAGCAAAAAAATTGTAATTTTGCAGTCGCAATGGAACTATCAGGCAAGAAAATAGCGTTTCTCACACTCGGTTGCAAACTGAATTTTGCCGAGTCGTCGGCCATTGGGCGCGCGCTCACGGCTGCGGGTTGCGTTCGTGCGGCGGCTGGCGAAAAAGCCGACATCTGCATAGTGAACACATGCTCGGTAACCGACACTGCCGACCACAAAGACCGCCAAGCCATTCACCGCATTGCGACGCAAAATCCCAACGCTTTCGTAGTGGTGACGGGTTGTTACGCACAACTAAAGCCCGACGAGGTGGCGTCGCTGCCCGATGTTGATTTGGTGCTTGGCGCGAACGAAAAAATCGATCTTGAGGCATTTTTGCAAAAATTCGATGCCAAAAGCGCGAAAATCAACGCCGTGAAAACAGCGAAAATTCGCTCATTCAAACCCATTTGCAGTGCCGACGACCGCACGCGCCATTTTCTGAAAGTGCAGGACGGCTGCGACTATTATTGCACCTACTGCACCATTCCATTTGCTCGCGGGCGCAGCCGCAACGCCACCATTGCCGAGACTGTGAGCGTGGCGCATCAAGCCATTGCCGATGGCGCCAAAGAGATAGTGCTGACGGGCGTGAACACAGGCGATTTCGGACGTTCCACGGGCGAAACATTCTTCGACCTTGTGCGCGCGCTCGACCAACTCGATGGCGCACGCTTTCGCATTTCGAGCATCGAACCAAACCTACTCACCGACGAGATAATCGCCTACGTGGCGCAGTCGCCGCACTTCGCGCCGCACTTTCACCTGCCACTGCAGTCGGGCAGCGACCAAGTACTGAAACTAATGCACCGCCGCTACGACACCGCCTTTTTCGCAGCCAAAGTGGCAGAAATTAAACGCCTGATGCCCAACGCTTTCATCGGCATCGATGTAATGGTGGGCGTGCGCGGCGAAACACCCGAATATTTTGCCGCGACTTGCGATTTTCTCGAAAAATTGCCCTGCTCGCAACTGCACGTGTTCACCTATTCGGAACGCGCTGGCACCAAAGCGCTCGAGATTGATTACACCGTGCCGCACACCGAGCGCAAACGCCGGAACGACATTCTTCGCCAACTTTCCGACAGAAAATTGAAAGATTTTTACGCTTCGCAATGCGGCAACGAGGCGCTGGTGCTGTGGGAAGCCGCCAAACGCGGTGGCATGATGC
>CAVHRT010000168.1:0-2811 GCA_963638355.1 Flexilinea sp.
GTCGTGGTTGGCGGGCGTCATCTGCTCAAAATTCTGACGAATGAGCTGCGAGCCAAGGTTCGAAGTCATGATGATGATGGTATTCTTGAAATTGACCGTACGACCTTTGTTGTCGGTGAGTCGACCATCGTCCAAAACCTGCAGCAACACATTGAAAACATCGGGGTGCGCCTTTTCAATCTCGTCGAAAAGCACAACGCTGTAAGGTTTGCGGCGAATGGCCTCGGTAAGCTGACCGCCCTCGTCGTAGCCCACATATCCTGGAGGCGCGCCAATCAATCGCGTGGCACTGAATTTTTCCTGATACTCGCTCATGTCGATACGCGTCATCATGTTTTCGTCGTCGAATAGATATTCGGCCAATGCCTTTGCCAACTCGGTTTTGCCCACGCCCGTGGTGCCGAGAAAGATGAACGAGCCAATGGGTCGTTTCGGATCCTGCAAGCCAGCACGACTGCGGCGCACAGCGTCGGCCACAGCGGCTATGGCCTCGTCCTGACCGATGACACGCTTGTGCAGTTCGCTTTCGAGGTTCAGCAGTTTGTCTTTTTCGCTCTGCAGCATCTTAGTTACAGGAATGCCCGTCCAGCGGCTCACCACTTCGGCAATATCGTCGGCATCGACCTCCTCCTTAATCATGGCGTTGCCCTGCTGCATTTCGGCCAATTTTTTCTGACTGTCGGCGATCTCCGCTTCGGCCTCTTTTATCTTGCCGTAACGAATTTCCGCCACTTTGCCATAATCGCCCTCACGTTCGGCACGCTCGGCTTGATATTTCAGTTGCTCTATTTCGATTTTCTTTTGCTGAATCTTGTCGATCAAAGCCTTCTCGCTACTCCATTTGGCGCGCATTTTGGTGCTTTTCTCTTTCAGATTGGCAATTTCTTGACCCAACTGTTCGAGTTTTGGTTGATCATTTTCGCGTTTAATGGCCTCGCGCTCAATCTCCAACTGTTTGATGTCGCGTTCCACATCGTCGAGTTCTTCGGGCAGCGAATCCATCTCCATACGCAGTTTTGCAGCGGCTTCGTCCATCAAGTCGATGGCTTTGTCGGGCAAGAAACGGTCGCTGATGTAGCGGCTCGAGAGTTGCACGGCTGCAATGATGGCGTCATCTTTGATACGCACTTTGTGGTGATTTTCGTAGCGTTCTTTCAATCCACGAAGAATCGAGATGCTGCTCGCCTCGTCAGGTTCGTCAACCATCACAGTCTGGAAACGGCGTTCGAGCGCCTTATCTTTCTCGAAATATTTGCGATATTCATCGAGCGTGGTTGCGCCAATGGCACGCAGTTCGCCACGCGCCAAGGCAGGTTTCAGAATGTTGGCTGCGTCCATTGCGCCTTCGCCACCGCCAGCACCAACCAGCGTGTGAATTTCATCGATGAACAAGATGATTTCGCCATCGGCTTTCACCACTTCGTTCACAACCGATTTCAAGCGTTCCTCGAATTCACCTTTGTACTTGGCACCAGCCACCAGCGCGCCCATATCGAGCGAAAAGATCTGCTTAGTCTTCAGATTTTCAGGCACATCGCCACGCACAATGCGGTGCGCAAGTCCTTCGGCAATGGCGGTTTTACCCGTGCCAGGTTCGCCTATCAAGATAGGATTGTTCTTGGTGCGGCGACTCAAAATTTGCAGCACACGGCGAATCTCTTCGTCACGACCGATCACAGGATCGAGTTTGCCACTACGGGCACGCTCGTTCAGGTTCACAGCGTATTTCGACAGTGCCTGATAGGTATCTTCGGCACTCTGATCTTTCACCTTCGAGCCTTTGCGCAGTTCGGCAATGGCCTCGCGCAGCGTCTTGGTGCTTACGCCAGCGTCTTGCAGCATGCGCTGAACGCTGTTTTGCGTGTCGACCAAAGCAAGTAGCAGATATTCGAGCGAAACGAATTCATCGCCATCTTTCTGCGAAAGCGCCTCGGCACGGAGCAACACATCGTTGCAGTCGCGGCTGAAATAAGGTTCACCACCGCTCACACGCGGCAGCGAAGCAATTTGCTTGTCGAGCGCAGCCGAGAGCGACTGCGTGTTGACCATGAGTTTGCCAAACAGGAACGACACCACGCTTTCGCCCTTTTCGATCACCGCTTTGAGCAAATGCGAAGTCTCGATGGCCTGCTGACCACTCTGCGAAGCCAATTCAACAGCCCGCTGAACGGCTTCTTGCGATTTGATTGTAAATTTGTTGAAGTTCATAACGTAGAAAATTTTCAGTTGATAAGTTGATAAGTTGATAAGTTGATAAGTTTAACGGTTTAGTCAAAGTCTGTGAGGTAAATTATTTTTCTATTTGAAAATTTGAAGATTTGAAGATTCGTGCGGTGAGCTTGTCGAACCGCAATCACTTCTAACTACTAACCTCTCACTTCTAACTCTTAATTCTAAATTCACAATTCTTAATTCAAATCGAGTGCCACGGCGCGGGATATGCCATTTTGGCAGATAACCGCCTAAAAATCAGGACAAAACGTCACAAGAACGAACTTTTTTGGCGATTGTTGATATCTTACCGAAAGAAAATGCGAAAATATGGCAGTTTTTGCATAAATTTGCAGTTTGTAATCGAATAGCAGACATGCACATTGCCATTGCAGGAAATATAGGTGCTGGAAAGACCACGCTCACAGGCATGCTGGCCAAACACTACGGCTGGGAACCGCGCTACGAACCAGTGCGTTTCAATCCGTATTTGGAGGACTATTACGCCGACATCAAGCGGTGGTCGTTCTGCCTCGAGGTCTATTTTCTGAAACAGCGTTTTCGCGATGTGCTCGACATTGCCCGAGCCGACCACACCAT
>CAVHRT010000169.1:0-2734 GCA_963638355.1 Flexilinea sp.
CAAAAAAGTAAGCAGTTCTTTGGGGACAACAAAATAAAAAGCGCTCACGCATTTTTCGCACAACCATCTAACTATCAACACTTTAGAAGAATAGAATTATTTCTTTATGGACTTTAGCGCAAAACAATTGCAAAATAGTTAATTACAAGTTTACAGAATCAATGATTCACTTTAGGGGTATACAAAATTCGCTTTTTTCGAAACGTCATTCTATCTTACAAAGATAAGATTTTTTTCTTAAACGAAAGACTTCCTGCCTATCATTTAACATACATTTAGTTTTTGCACACACAAAAACTCCCACCCCTCAAACCAAGTTTGAAGGGCGGGATTCATTGCTTACGCATTTTTCCTTCGCTCGGCATAGCACAAACAAGTTTAGCTTTGCACTCGCTTATCGGAAAAATTCTTTCATTCAATGATTCAATAATTCAATAATTCGATGATTATCATGCGTAGCTGTGCAGGCCGCCGAGCACAAAATTGACGCCGAAATAGGTCATCAGCACGGCTAGGAATGCCAGCACCATGTAGATGTGGAACGCCATGGGACGGCCGAAAATGCGCAGCGAACCACGGTGCAGTGGCACAGCATAGATGAGCATGGTGATGAGCGCCCAAGTCTCTTTCGGATCCCAGCTCCAGTAAGTTCCCCACGACACATTGGCCCACACGGCACCAATGAAAATGCCGCACGCCAAAGCAAACAGCGCAGGATAGAGTTCGGCGCGGCTCACCTCGTAGAGGCGCACCGCCACCACGTCAGCACGGTGGTGATGCGACAAGCGCAATGCGCTCACTGTCAAGCCATTGAGCATAGTAAATGCCAGCAACACATAGGCAAACATGATGACTGCCACATGCACGCTAAGCAGCGGCGACGACAGCACAGGCATCAGCGGGGTGATTTGCGGATTGCTCTGCCCCATCATCGAGACCATCAAAATCAAACCCGTCAGCACATAACCAAACGGCACAATTGGCGCAAACCTGTGTTGCACGCAGAGCGTCAGCACAATGGCGCAAAGTGCCATGAACTGCATGGTTTCGTAGCCATTCGCCACGGGAATATGTCCGCCCACAATCCACCGCAGCACAAAAATCAGCAGCAGATAGGCCAACGCCACGCACAAGACGACGATAAGCGGAATGTGCAGCGCGCGCGGCACGGCTTTTTCGTCGGCAAAGCAGCGAATGTAAAACACCACCGCCACCAAACCGATGACAAGCATTACGATGGCGGGCAACAGCGGACTATTCAACGCGTTGTAGAGTTTTTCGGCATCGAGCCGCGCCTCGGAAGGCAATGCCGCACCAGCCGTTTTTTGTTGATAGGTTTTTATCTTGCCAAAAACAGTGCCGAGTTGCTCGTATTGGTGCGTCATGAGCAGTTCGCCCATGTACGAAATCGATTTTTTGATGAACATCCACTGGTTGTTGTCCATCGCCATTGGCAGATTATCAGCTTGCGAATACCAAACCACGCCAGTGCTATCGGCATAAGGGAAGATTTTGAGCATCTGCCCCGAATAGAGCATGCGCACAAGGTTCAGCTTGTCGTACGCCGCCACAATGGCTTTTTTGTCGGGGTGTGAGCCAGTGCTGTAAATCTGTTGCATGGCGTCGTTCAACTCGCGCTCGTGGCGCATCAGATCAGCGATCGACGCATATTTAGCATCGACGCCAAGCATTGTGCGAATGTTGCCGCGTTTCAGTTTCACAATGGGCTGATCGACCCATTCCGAAGGATAGAAAAGCATGCTCACGAACACCTGATTGGCAGAAAGTCCGCTGTACGAGGCTTTTCCGTAGAGTTTTGTGGTGAAATCGGCCGCCATGGTCTGCAGCGGACAGACGCGCCCATTGTAAAGCACGCAGAGATCGCACATGTCGTCCGCCACATCGGCTGGGACGGCTTTTGGCGATTTTTCGGCAGCATTTAATGAGCCGCCAATCAGCAGGAAAATGAACAAGATGGCCGCCATTTTTTCGCTGCGCAAACGGCGCAAAGTGCGACGAAACGATTCGTTTGGCAAGATGAGGAATGCCAGCATGGCAAGTGCCAAAAGCGCGTAACCAATGTACGAAATGGCAATGCCCCACGGATCGTGCGCCACCGACAGACGAATGCCTTGGCGGTCGCTATCGAAGCCCGACTGACAAAACCTGTAGCCCGCGAATTCCGCCACATGGTTCATCGACACCTGCTCGCTGCCAAGCGTGTCGCCATCGACCACAAAAGCGATTTGACTCACATAGTCCATTGGCGACTGCGTGCCAGGGTAAGTTTCTATCCGGAAATCGGCAAGACCGACGGCAAAAGGCAGCGCAAAACTTTTCCCATTTTTGTCAGAAAATGCGGTTTCCGACGCATCATAGCGCAGGTGCATTGTGCCATTTTCACCGAAGAAATGCGTGGTGCAAGCGCCTGCCAAAATCAATAAAAATGCCGCATGCAGTACGAATGTGGCTGGGCGTTTTATCAGTTTTTGCCGCCAAATGTAGATGGCCGACACCACTGCCAGCACCGCCCACAGCGCCACAAACCACCACGCGCCGTAGATATATTGATGCGCCCACGGCGTACCGTAAATCTTCTCAAAAACGGTCGCTGCAGCCAGCACCACTATCACCACTGCCGCTATCGCAAATGGAACAATTCTCGTCTTCTTCATTAATTCAATAATTGCTTACGCATTTTTCCTCCGCTCGGCATAGTTCAAACGAGTTTGAC
>CAVHRT010000170.1:0-2733 GCA_963638355.1 Flexilinea sp.
GAGGAAAAAAGTAAGAAATTCGCAATTCGAATTGTGCGCCTTTTCAATTATCTGCGCGATGAGAAACGCGAGTTTGTTATGTCGAAACAACTTTTGCGTTCTGGCACTAGTATCGGAGCAAATATCGCAGAGGCTGAATGTGCAATATCGAAGAAAGATTTTCTTGCAAAAATGTATATCGCTTTCAAAGAGTGTGCTGAAACACGATATTGGCTCGACCTTCTATGTGAAACTGACTATCTTACAAAAAATGAGTACGAAAGTGTCAATGGCGATTGTGCTGAATTGATGCGAATTCTAAGTAAAATTACACAAATAACTAGAGAACAATTAGAGAAAAAAGGAGACGATGTCAACGATATTGTCTAAAAATTATGTTTAATCTGTGAGTGGCGCGAACACTACTAACTTCTAACTGCTCACTTCTAACTAAAACGAAGATGTCAAAAGAAATATCATTCAACGTATCGGCTCGCGAACAGCTGAAAAAAGGCGTCGACGAACTGGCAAATGCCGTTAAGGTAACGCTTGGACCAAAAGGTCGCAATGTGATTATCGAGAAAAAATATGGCGCACCACACATCACCAAAGATGGCGTAACCGTGGCAAAAGAGATCGAACTCGAAAATTCGATGGAAAACCTTGGTGCTCAACTTGTTAAAGAAGTCGCTTCGAAAACAGGCGACCAAGCAGGCGACGGTACAACCACCGCAACCGTGCTGGCTCAGGCCATCGTGGGCGTGGGACTGAAAAATGTTACCGCTGGCGCAAATCCAATGGACTTGAAACGCGGTATCGACAAAGCCGTGGCTACCGTGGTGGCCGACATCAAAAAGCACGCTCGCGAGGTGGGCGACAACTACGACAAGATTGAGCAAGTTGCAACCATCTCGGCAAACAACGATGCCGAAGTCGGTAAACTCGTGGCCGATGCTATGCGCCGCGTCTCGAAAGATGGCGTCATCACCATCGAAGAGGCCAAAGGCACCGACACCACCATCGATGTGGTCGAAGGCATGCAGTTCGATCGCGGCTACATCTCGCCCTATTTCGTAACCAATGCCGACACCATGGAGGTTGAAATGGAGCGTCCGTACATCTTGATCTACGATAAAAAAATCTCCAACCTGAAAGAACTTCTGCCAGTGCTCGAACCAGCCGTTCAAAGTGGTCGCCCATTGCTGATAATTGCCGAAGATGTTGATTCTGAAGCACTTACAACCTTGGTTGTGAACCGTCTGCGCGCTCAACTCAAAATCTGCGCTGTGAAAGCTCCAGGCTTTGGCGATCGTCGCAAAGAGATGTTGGAAGACATCGCAGTTCTGACGGGCGGCATTGTAATCAGCGAAGAGAAGGGTATCAAGCTCGAAAGCGCAACGCTCGATCTGCTCGGTACGGCCGAAAAAGTTACTGTGAACAAAGACAACACCACCATTGTGAACGGTGCTGGCAAAAAAGAGAACATCGCAGCGCGCGTATCGCAAATCAAGGCTCAAATAGCCAACACCACGAGCGATTACGACCGCGAAAAACTGCAAGAACGCTTGGCTAAACTGTCGGGCGGCGTGGCTGTGCTCTACGTGGGCGCTGCTTCGGAAGTTGAGATGAAAGAGAAGAAAGATCGCGTCGACGACGCTCTGAGCGCAACGCGTGCCGCAATAGAAGAGGGCATCGTTCCTGGTGGCGGCGTGGCTTACATTCGCGCTCTCGACGCTCTCGAAGGCCTGAAAGCCGATAGCGATGACGAACGCACTGGCATCGACATTGTGAAACGCGCTATCGAAGAGCCGCTGCGCCAGATTGTGGCAAACGCTGGCAAAGAGGGTGCAGTGGTCGTACAAAAAGTGCGCGAAGGCAAAGACGACTTTGGCTACAATGCACGTGCCGACAAGTACGAAAACATGTTTGCCGCTGGCGTGGTCGATCCGGCCAAAGTAACGCGCGTGGCTCTCGAAAATGCCGCTTCTATCGCTGGCATGTTCCTCACCACCGAGTGCGTCATTGTCGACAAGAAAGAAGAACACCCCGCTCCCCAAATGCCAATGAACCAAGGCATGGGTGGCATGATGTAAAAAACGAGCAAGATCTTAACCAGATTCTGTATTGATAGTAGGGACGCGCCTTCGAGTGTGTCCCTATTGTTGTTGATGTGAAGTGAGGCGAGAATTAAGAATTAAGGAGGTAACCACCGCCAACCATAATGCCACAAGACCTGTAGGGACGTGGCGCGCCGCGTCCCTACTGTCGATGTTGAACTGCAGCGCATTGTGTTTCTGCAGCCCGCCGTGGAAACCGCCAATAACCCCGCAATTTATTGCGGGGGAGGCGACCACAAAAACTTGCAGAAACGCTCTTGATACCGCCAATCTTCAAATCTTCAAATCTTCAAATAAACAATTTCGGACTTAAGAACCTTTCCGACCAAAAAACACTCCTAACTCCTCACTCCTAACTCCTCACTTTGCAAAATTTTCAATTTTGCAATTATGCTGTACAACATATTTTTTTATTTGTTTTGCACAAAACAAAGCACTAACTTTGCGAAGTCTTATCGATGAAAGGTTAGAGTTGATAGTTTAGAGTTTATAGAACGAGTCTATTAATTGATAATTGACAATTTCCTGCAGCCCGCTCTGGATACCGCAATCTGAAATTTGAAATCTGAAATTTGAAATGTATTATTGCGGGGGAGGCGACCACAAAAACTTGCAGAAACGCTCTTGATACCGCCAA
>CAVHRT010000171.1:0-2702 GCA_963638355.1 Flexilinea sp.
GCCATCCAACAACGACAGTAGGGACGCGGCGCGCCACGTCCCTACAGGCTCTGCGTGATTGCAGTTGGCGGCGGTTACCGAAATTTTCTTCTACATTTCAGCCAAGCTCAGTTCTTTAAACGTAAGTTGCCAATTTTTCAATTCTGGGTGAACGCTTAAGAAATAGTTTGCTTTGTCGATGAGCACCTTTTTGCTGATATTTTTTTGCTGACGTTTCACCTCGCCAATGGTTAATTGGTGCGTTTGTTCGTTCATCAACACAATATCAATCTCGTTTTCGCCTTTTCTATCCCAATAGCGTCCGATGTGCGTATATTCGCCCGACTCTTGCGCCTGTTGACGGAAATAGCGCTCAAGCATTTCACCCGAAAAAGTGGAATAATCGCGTTTCACCAACTCTTTGAGCAAACGGATCGCGCCCGACTCAATATAGCCCTGATATTTGTAGACAAATCGAAACCAAAACGTGAGAAAATTGTCAGCAATGTGATATTGCATGGTGCGCGAGTTTGCAGTCGCCAAAATGGGTCGCGTGGAGCGAATGATGTTGTAATCTTTCTCCATTTTCGACAGATAGCCGCCCAAATCGCCACTATCGACGGCGGCTTCTATGTCGCTACGTTTGGTAATGCCGCGCGCAATGCACTCGAGCACCGAAAAATAGATAGCGTAATCTTTGCCAAATTCTTCAATCAAGATATTTTTCCCCTCGGTGAGGAACAGCGAGTTTTCGCGAAAAATATAATCGATCATCTTGTTGCGCGTAGTGGCGCCCGCATTCATCAGCAACTCCACATACCAAGCCACTCCGCCCGTAAAAGTGTAAAGCGCCAGCAGGTCGTCGGGCGTGAAACGGGGATTGTGGTCACGAAGGATTTGCTTCAGCACCGATGTTTTGAAGGGTTTGAGCATGATAATGTTGCCAGCGCGCGCAAACAGAGGCTCTTTGTTATCTTCGAAAATGCGATGCATCATGGCATAGACGCTGCCGCTAACGAGAAAATTCAGGTGCGAGCGGTCTTTGTAAAGATCCCAAACGCGCTGAATATCGCCAATGATGGAAATATCGATTTTGGCAAATTCTTGAAATTCGTCGATGATGAGCGTGAAAGGGCGATCGGCAGAAAGGCGCATCAGGTGTTCGAGTAGATCGCCAAAGTGCGTGTATTGCCCGATGGGTACGTTCAATGCGTGCGCCGCCTCGCTAGTGAACTGCTGACAGAGAATGGCCTCGCTTTTTTTCGACACAAAAAAATAAACCACAGACCAATGTTCGCTGGCTCGCAGCAAAAGTTTAGTCTTGCCAATGCGCCGCCTGCCAAGCAAAACCGTCATTTGCGAATTGCTGTGCGACAGCATTTCAATCTCCGTAAGTTGCTGAATTTCAGGCTCTCTGTTGTAAAATTTCATACCATAAAAATTTATTGTAACCACCATTACTGTAACCTGCGTTACGATAGCGCAAAGGTACAACATTTTTTTGGAATGAAAAAATTTCAAATTTTTGCGAGTAAAGAGTAAGGAATAAAGAGAAAAGACAGGGACAGTTAGAAGTTAGAAGTGAGCAGTGAGCAGTGTTCGATAACAGAAAGATAGTGCAGTTTAGTTATAAAAAAAACGTTCTACCATTCGATGATTCGATGATTCAATGATTCGATAATTGTCTTGTAGGGGCGAATAATCATTCGCCCGAAAATGTACGTCCGCATTCCGGATTGCAAATCCCGCGCAACGAAAACAATTTCGAACTATTAGAAACCTAGAAACTTTTCTAACTAGAAAAACCCTGCGAATCCCCTGTCATGCGTTAAACTTGTCAACATATCAACTTTTCAACTTATCAACTCAAAAAAAATGCTTATCTTTGCAGGTTAAAATAGGGTGTAGAATTTTTGGTGCGGTTCTCAGAAAAATTGCACAAAAAACCAGCAAAAAAACGCAGTCTGCCCCACTTTTAACTTTACACTTTTTGACTTTATAGACTTTACTGATTTTCACTTTCAACTCACTATGCTAAACATCGTAATTTTTGGCGCGCCCGGTTCGGGCAAAGGCACTCAGAGCCAACTGATTGTGGACAAATATAACCTGACGCACCTATCGACGGGCGACATGCTGCGCGACGAAATTGCGCGTGGCACCGAAATTGGCAAATTTGCCGACAGCCTCATCTCGAAAGGCAATCTGGTGCCAGACGACCTGATTATCAAGATGATAAACGCAAAAATCGATGCCTGCAAAGCCAACTGCAACGGCTTCATTTTCGATGGTTTCCCGCGCACGGTGGCCCAGGCCGAGGCACTCGACAAGATGCTAGCCGAGCATAGCAAAAAACTGTCGCTCATGCTCGATCTGCGCGTTGACGAGCGGCTGCTGATAGACCGTCTGCTCAAACGCGGGCAGGAGTCGGGCCGCGCCGACGACAACATCGATGTGATACGCCACCGCCTGCAAGTGTACCACGAGGTGACCATGCCCGTCATCGAATTCTACAAGTCGACTGGGCGCTATGTGGCCGTTGAGGGCTGCACCACCATCGACGAATATTTCCAAAAAATAGTGGAGCTGATTGAGTTTTCGGTGTGCGGATTTTAGGGAATTACAGATTTCAAATTTCAAATTAGCGCGTTAGCGATGGACAATGGGGTTAATTAGACATTGGAAGATTTGAAAATTATTGGGATTTTCAGCCATTTGCAAAG
>CAVHRT010000172.1:0-2701 GCA_963638355.1 Flexilinea sp.
TTTTTGTACAAAGTGTGGCTCGACAAACTCACTGCCCCAATCTTCAAATTTTCAAATCTTCAAATAAACAATTTCAAACAGCGCGTAGCGCGAAAAACAATTAGAAAACTTAAAAAAACAGAAGTTATTTTTCACCACAGACCAATACTAAACCGTTAAACTTTTCAACTCGTCAACTCGTCAACTTTTCAACCCAGAATAGTGAGTCTCGCGTACTTCAGCAGCAGCGGTTTTTGCCCGTTTTTGTCGAATTGCACGATGGCTTTTGTGCTGTCGCCTTCGCCATCTAGACGGATTATTTCGCCATCGCCAAAGCGTTCGTGATGCACGCGCATGCCCACACGGAACGGAAATTTTGTATTGCCAGCCACCATACTTGGCGTTACGCGTCGCATATTTTGTGGTGTCGTGGTGGTCGGTGCCGAAAATGCAGTTTTGGGGGGCACCGTTGCAGCGGTTCGCGGAACAAATCCGCCACGGAAATTGCTGAATCGCGGCAAAATGCCATCCTCCACTTGCGGCGTGGGCTTAAATTCTTGCGGCATCAGCAGATATTCAGCATCGATATCGTCCAGAAAACGACTGCGGTGCTGCATTTGCGTCTGACCATTGCGAAAACGCGACTTGGCATAGCTTATGGTGCAATCTTTTTTCGCCCGAGTTATCGCCACATAAAGCAACCGACGCTCCTCCTCTATCTCGCGCGGACTCTCGCAGCACATCGACGAAGGGAAAAGATTTTCTTCCAATCCAACAATGTATACATGCTTGAATTCCAAGCCTTTAGCCGAATGAACCGTCATCAGCGTCACGCGATTGTGGTCTTCCTCTTTTTCGTTATCCTGATCGGTGAGCAGTGCCACTTCGCTCAAAAAATCTTCGAGACGCAATTCGGTTTCGCCAGCGTTCGCCTTCTCTTCGCAAAACTGATTGATGGCGTTCAAAACCTCCTGCACATTCTCTTTGCGTTCGATGGCTTCGGGCGTGTTATCAGCCATCAGGTCGCGCACAATGCCCGACTCTATCACCATCTGCTCCGCCAAAGCGTAGGCATCTTTTTCGTCTCTCATCTGCTGAAATTTCACAATAAATTCAGCAAAATCCATCAACTTGCGCATGGCGCCTTTGTTCACCTCGAGCGAAAATTTTGCAGGATTTTTTGCAACCTCCAACGCGCTCACTTGGTTGCGATGCGCGCATTCGATCAGTTTGCTCTGCGTGGTCTCGCCAATGCCGCGCGCTGGGTAGTTCACCACGCGCCGAAACGACTCCTCGTCGTTAGCGTTCACCACCAAACGCAGGTACGCCAGCACATCTTTCACCTCTTTGTGCTGATAGAACGACAAGCCGCCGTAGATTTTGTACGGCATCGAGCGTTTGCGTAGCGCCTCCTCAAGCACACGCGACTGCGCATTGGTGCGGTAGAGAATGGCGTAATCGCTGTATTCATCGTTGTTTTCGGCGATTTTCGTTCCGAGCGATGCCGCCACGGCGAAAGCCTCGTCGTAGTCGCTATAAGCACTCAAAACCTTGATTTTTTCGCCCACTTCGCCTTCGGAATAGACTTTTTTGCGAATGCGTTTTTCGTTCTTCTCGATGAGCGAATTGGCGGCGTTCACAATGGTCTGCGTCGAGCGATAATTGCGCTCAAGTTTGAACAGTCGGCAGCCTGCAAATTGTTTCTCGAAAAGCAGCATATTGTCGATGTTTGCTCCGCGAAACGAGTAGATGCTCTGCGCATCGTCGCCCACCACGCAAATATGCTTGTGCTTCCCCGCCAACTGGCTAATGATGCTATGCTGCGCAATGTTGGTGTCCTGATATTCGTCCACAAGAATGTAGGCAAATTGCTCCTGATAGCGCGCCAATACATCGGGGTGCTGCTCGAAAAGCATGTTGGTGTAGAGCAAAAGATCGTCGAAATCGAGCGCATTCGAGGCGGCACAGCGGTTGCGATAGGTGCAAAAAATATCGTGAAACAGCGGCATTTGCGAGTTACGATCGCTGGCGCGCAGTTCACTGCTCATCTGGTAGAGTTCGGGCGTTATCAGCTGATTTTTCAGGTTCGAAATGCGATTTTGAACGGCATTTGGGCGATACACCTTGTCATCGAGTGCCATCTCCTTGATGATGCTGCGAATCAGATTTTTCGAGTCGGTTTGGTCATAGATGGTGTAGTTGCGGTTAAAGCCCATCACTTCGGCTTCGCTGCGCAATATGCGTGCAAAAATGGAGTGAAAAGTGCCCATCCAAAGGTAACGCGCGCGTTTTTCGCCCACAACAGCGGCAATGCGCTCTTTCATCTCGCGAGCGGCTTTGTTGGTGAAGGTCAGCGCCAAAATCTGCGACGGATGCCAACCTTGTTGCAGAAGATAGGCAATTTTGTAGGTCAGCACACGCGTTTTACCCGAACCAGCGCCAGCCACAATCAGTTCGGGACCATCGCTGTAGACAGCCGCCTCGTACTGACTTTCGTTCAGCAGTTTGCGCAGTTCTTCGGAGTCATTTTTAGCAGAATTTGGCATAATTTTTGTAACAATTTTTGAGATACAAAGGTACAAAATTCCGAGCAAAAAATGTGCCTTTTGTTCTCGCCGAACAAATTTTCTATCTTTGCACCAATATTCAATTTCATTAACTTCAAAATCCAACAACTATGAAATCGCTAAAAGGAACTCAGACCGAGAAAAATCTGATGCAG
>CAVHRT010000173.1:0-2642 GCA_963638355.1 Flexilinea sp.
TCCATAATGGGGAAGTTGATGAGTTGATAAGTTGACGAGTTGATGAGTTTAACGCTCTAGTCAGGGTTTGTTTCTGGTTAGATGGTTTCTAAGTTTTATCGAAATTGCTACGCAATTTCTGTTTCTAGGTTTGGTCGTTGAATCAAACCGCAGAAACCATAATTTTCGCATAAAGCAAACTCTTAATTCTTAATTCTTAATTCTTAATTCTAAATTAATACTGTTCTTGTTCGTTCGGGAAATCGCAGGTTTTCACGTCGTTCACGTAGTGTTGCACGGCTTCGGTCATCACCGAATTCAGATCGGCATAGCGGCGCAGAAAGCGTGGTGTGAAACCTTGCGTGAGTCCGAGCATGTCGTGCAGCACCAGCACTTGACCATCGACTGCGCCACCAGCACCAATGCCAATCACAGGGATGGTGAGTTCTTTGGCAACGCGCTCGGCCAGTGCAGCTGGAATTTTTTCTAAAACTAGCGCAAAACAGCCAGCTTCTTCGAGCAATTTCGCATCGGAAATCAGTTTTTCGGCTTCGGCTTCGTCCTTGGCGCGCACGGTGTAGGTGCCGTATTTGTTTATCGATTGCGGCATCAGTCCAAGGTGACCCATTATCGGAATGCCAGCCGCCAAAATTTTTTTCACTGCGTCGATCACTTCGATGCCACCTTCCAACTTCAGCGCGTCGGCATGGGTTATCTTCATCACTTTGATGGCGTTTTGCACGGCTTCGACATCGCTCGTTTGGTACGAACCGAATGGCATATCGACTACCACAAGGGCGCGTTTCACGGCACGAACCACCGATTTTCCGTGGTAAATCATCTGGTCGAGCGTGATGGGCAGCGTGGTTACGTTGCCAGCCACCACATTCGAGGCCGAATCGCCCACCAAAATCACATCCACGCCAGCGCGATCGACAATCTGCGCCATGGTGAAGTCGTACGAGGTGAGCATGCTTATTTTTTCGCCGCGTTGTTTCATCTCGCACAGGCGGCGCGTGGTTACTTTCCGAACATCTTCTGGGGTATGAACAGACATAGCAAATAATTTAATAACTTATTAATTAATAATTTAATTATCAGGGATTTAGTGCAAAAAGATGGCACATTTTTTCGATGCGCCATCTTCGTTTTTTCTTTTGAAAAATTGCGCTTATTCTTGGTCGAGGGCTTTTATTTGCTCCACAACTTTGTTGTATTGCGCACGGAGTTTTTCAATTTTTTTGTTCATCAATTCGGCCATTGCGCCAGCGGTTTTCTGGTTGAAAAAGCCGATGTTGTTTTCGTAAGTCGCCAATTCCGATTTCAGACGATCGTACTCTTTCAACAGTTTGGCGCGCTCGTTCGATGGCTTGCCTTCGCGGTGACCTTTCAGCAGTTCTGCGTGTTTGTCGATAGCGGCGTGGAAGGCTTTTGCCAACTTATCTTTTTCGCGGAAAGGCACGAAACCAATCTTGCCGTACTCTTCGATCATGGCATTCAGCGCGTCGGCATCTTGCTTGGCATCGCCCGTGGCTGCGTAGTTCACCATCTTTTCGATGATGGCTTTCTTGGCTTTCAGGTTGGCAACCTCTTCGGAATATTTGTCGGAGAAATTGGCGGCTTTCTGCTCGAAGAAATAGTCGCACGCCGTTACGAAGCGTTTCCAGATGGCATCGGATTGTTTGCGTGCCGTCGGGCCGAGTTTTTTCCACTCTTTCTGTAGCGCTACAAATTTTTCGGCGGTCTCTTTCCATTCGGTGCTGTCTTTCAACGCTTCAGCCTGCTCGCAAAGGGCTTTCTTGGCTTCAAAATTCTTTGACCATTCGCCTTTCACGTTTTTGTAGAATGCTTTTTTTGCGTTGAAATAGTTGTCGCAAGCAGTGCGGAAACGGCGGAAAGCTTTCACTGCGGCTTTGTACGAAGGCACGCCGCCAATGGCTTTCCAGCGATTTTGTATGTCGATCACCTCTTTGGTTTTCTCTTCCCACTGTTTGATGGTTTTCAGTGCCTCAAGGTCGATTTTTTCGATCTGTTCGCACAGCGCATCTTTTTCGGCAACGAACTTCTCTTCTTGCTCCTTGATGCTCTCGAAATAGGCTTGGTGACGCTTGTTCACGGCAGTCGATGCCGTTTTGAAACGATCCCAAATCTGTTCGCGCAGTTCGCGTGCCACGGGACCAATTTCGCGCCACTCTTCGTGCAGCTTTTGCAACTGTTTGAATGCGTCGACGGCTGGAATCTCGTCGCTCGAAAGTTTTTCGGCTTGCTCGCAAAGTGCGGTTTTTGCTTCAAGATTTTTCTTGAAATCGTAGTCGCGCAGGTCGTTGCTGATTCGTTGCAGATCGTAGAATTTTTCGAGATAAGCGCTGTAGGCTTTCCAGAGTTCGGTAATTTTTTGCGCAGGCACTTGTCCGATTGTTTTCCACTCTTGTTGCAGTTTGTGGAACGCATTCAGCACCTCCGTCAGGTCGTCGGTCGATGTGGTGAGATGCTCCAATTCGTCGAGAATGCGCAACTTTTCAGCCAGATTTTTCTCCTGTTCGGCTTCGGTAGCTGCATTTTCGGCGGCTTTCAGTTCGCGATATTTCGCTAGCAACTCTTTGAATTTCACCTCCAAAGCATCGATGTCGAGAACGGCATTTTCGTTGCCTTCGTCCTCGTTG
>CAVHRT010000174.1:0-2616 GCA_963638355.1 Flexilinea sp.
GAGGTGTTAGCTTGTAAATTGTTGATTGTTAAGCATTTGCGGCGCGAATTATTATTCATTATTCATTGTTTATTGTTCATTTTGAGTGTCCAAGAAATGGGGCGAAAAAGTGTTCAATTAGAAACCACGGTTTTCGCGCTACACTTTTATACAATATGGTGTGGAGCAGGGTGGGGAGGCACAGTTTTGAATCACCTTAATTTCTAAATTACACATGAAGCACAAACTATTTTCATTTGGCTTGTCGTGGCTATTGCTGATGTTTGCCACTTCGGCTATGGCGCAGGTGTCGGTTTCTGGCACGGTGAAGGATGCCACGGGTGAGCCTGTCATTGGCGCCAGCATTCTTGTGGTTGGCACCACCAACGGCACCATCACCGACATCGATGGCAACTTCAACCTGAATGTGGCAGAAGATGCGACGCTCAAAATCTCCTATGTTGGTTACAAAGATGTGGAGATGCCCGTAAATGGACAGCGCATTTTGTCCATCACCATGAACGAGGACACCGAGGTTCTCGATGACGTGGTTGTGGTCGGTTATGGCGTTGTGAAAAAGAACGATGCCACTGGCTCTGTCACCGCCATCAAACCCGACGACATGAACAAGGGTATGACGACAACCGCAACCGATATTCTTTCTGGTAAAATAGCGGGTGTAAATGTTACCTCGTCGGGTGGTGAGCCTGGCGCAGGTGCTACTATCCGTATTCGTGGCGGTTCATCACTTTCGGCATCGAACGACCCTCTGATTGTTATCGATGGTCTGGCAATGGATAACAACGGCATTCAAGGCGTTTCGAACCCGCTGTCGATGGTAAATCCGAACGATATTGAAACCTTTACTGTGTTGAAAGATGCTTCTGCAACCGCCATTTATGGTTCGCGCGCATCGAATGGTGTTATCATTATCACAACCAAGAAGGGTAAAACTGGTACTGCACCAAAATTTAATTACGAAGGCAATGTAGGTGCAAACATCATTACCAAGCGTTTGGAAGTGATGAATGCAACCGAATATCGCAATTTCTTGCAGAAAAATGACGGCGTCTATGGCAATATCTACCAAGCATTGGGAACTGCTAACACCGATTGGCAAAAAGAGGTAACGCGTGTTGGAATTTCGACCGACCATAATTTTTCTGTTACTGGCGGTACGGCTCACATGCCATATCGCGCTTCGCTTGGCTATACGCTGCAAAATGGTACAATTCTCGAAAGTCAAATGCAACGTGTAACCGCTGCTGTAAATCTCTCGCCATCATTTTTGGACAATCACCTTTCGTTTAATTTGAATGCAAAGGGTATGTACATTGCCAACACTTATACCGATGGCGGTGGCATTATTGGCTCGGCTTTGGCATTCGATCCAACACGTTCGGTTTATGACGATACGCACCCCGAGTATGGTGGATATTATCAGACTGAATCGGCTGTGAAGGATCTATTTGATAACAATTGGCAATACATGACCGACACGAATGTGCCACAAAACCCTGTTGCACAGCTGAAAAATAAGGAGGATAAATCGAAAGCGGGCTCATTCGTAGGCAATTTGGAAGCAGATTACAAAATTCACGGATTTGAAGATTTGCGCCTGCATGCCAATTTCGGTGCTGACTATTCGTATGGTCAACAACGCACCATTATCAGCCCATACAGCTATAGCAACAACTACTATGGTTGGGACGGAATAACCAAAAAGACCAAGTACAACTTGTTGTTCAATGCGTATGCACAATACTACAAAGATTTTACCGAACTGCAACATTTCGATGCAATGCTTGGTTACGAGTGGCAACACTTCAAAAACTGGGGATCAACTGACGGTTGTGGTCGCTATCAATCGACCTATAACGAGGCTAGTTTGGCAGGTCAACCATATAATTCCTACACTACCAAATGGGCAAGCGAGAGTTATTTGGTATCGTTCTTCGGACGCGTTAACTACACGGGTTGGGATCAATTGATGCTCACTGCTACCGTTCGTGGCGATGGTTCGAGCCGTTTCGCACATCGCAACTCGAAAGGAGAAAATAACCAATGGGGCGTGTTCCCATCGGTAGCACTTGGGTGGAAAATCAAAGAAACATTCTTCAAAGATAATAACGAACTGAGTGAGTGGAAACTTCGCTTAGGTTATGGTATCACTGGTCAGCAGGACCTTGGACAAGGCGACTATCCAGCGTTGTTGCTCTACACTGTTTCGCGCGAACACGCAAGCTATTCGCTAGGCGAAATTGACGAAAATGGTAAATACATCTACTATCAAAGCAACCGCCCTGGTGCATACAACGAAGATCTTACTTGGGAGAAAACAACCACATACAACGCTGGTATGGACTTAGCTTTCCTGAACAGCCGCGTATCGTTCAGCCTTGATTATTACTATCGTTTGACTGAAGACTTGATTTCGGTAATTGATGTGCCTGCTGGTATGAATTTCTCGAATCAAGTGGTATCGAACATTGGTAGTTTGAGCAATCAGGGTGTTGAATTTATGTTGAATGCCACGGCTATCAATCTTAAAAACTTCAAATGGGATATTGGTTTCAATGCTACATACAACAAAAACAAGATTGAATCGCTCACTACTGGCTCGAGCAGCAATTACTA
>CAVHRT010000175.1:0-2615 GCA_963638355.1 Flexilinea sp.
AAAAAGAGAGTCGGCATTGAGAATTTTGCGATTGTTCAAAATCAAGCCGGGTGAATTGCTTCCGAAGGGCAAACGCTTGCGCAAGTGCCGCAGTCGGTGCAAATGTCGGGGTTGATGTGATAGATGTCGCCCTCGGAAATGGCCTCTACAGGGCATTCGCCTATACAAGTGCCACAAGCAACACAATCGTCGGAAATTACATGTGCCATAGTGTTTTTATTTTTTAGTTAATTAGCATTGCAAAGATACGACTTTTTTCTGAAAAAACAATTCTAGAAAAAAATTACTGATAAATTTCTGATCAACAAAAAATCCTAATTAAATAATTGGAAATTAAGTAATTAAGTAATTGATCACATGCGTTCTGGAACTTCTATGCCGAGCAGATCCATGGCGTTTTTCACCACTTTGGCTACATTTGCCGAAAGCAACAGGCGGAAATTGCGCAACTCTTCGTCACTTTCTTTCAAAATGCTGAAGTCATGATAGAACTGGTTGTACTCTTTCACCAGATTGTAGGCGTAATTTGCCACCACGGCAGGACTAAACTCGTCGCCAGCCTGTTTCACGATGGCTGGAAATTCTGCCAAAAGTTGCACCAACGCAGTCTCTTTCTCGCTGATTGTGAGCGAGTTAGCAGCATCGTGCAGCGTTATTCCAGCCTCGGCAGCCTTGCGCAAAACCGATTTTATGCGAGCGTGCGTGTACTGAATGAACGGTCCCGTGTTGCCATTGAAATCGATCGATTCTTTGGGGTTGAAGAGCATATTTTTCTTGGGATCGACCTTGAGAATGAAGTACTTGAGCGCGCCCAAGCCCACCATGGTGACCACTGCTTCGGTCTCGTCGGCAGGGCAGTCGTCCAACTTGCCCAGCTCACGCGATGTTTCACGTGACTGCTCCACCATTTCGTCCATCAGGTCGTCGGCATCGACCACCGTGCCTTCGCGGCTTTTCATCTTGCCTTCGGGCAGTTCCACCATGCCATACGAGAAATGCACCAACTCTTTGCCCCACTCGAAACCGAGTTTGTCGAGCAACAACGACAGCACTTGAAAATGGTAATTCTGCTCGTTGCCGACCACATACACCATTTTATTTATCGGAAAATCGTCGTAGCGCAATTTGGCAGTGCCGATGTCCTGCGTCATATAAACCGAGGTGCCATCGGCGCGAAGCAGCAACTTTTCGTCCAAGCCATCGGCGGTGAGGTCGGCCCAAACCGAGCCATCGGGGCGACGATAGAAAATGCCTTTCTCCAAGCCCTCTTCCACCTTTTGCTTGCCAATGAGATAGGTTTGCGATTCGTAGTAGATTTTGTCGAAACTAACGCCAAGACGCTTGTAAGTCTCGTCGAAGCCAGCGTAAACCCAACTATTCATGGTGCGCCACAGCGAGCGAATCTCCTCGTCGCCAGCCTCCCAACGTCGCAACATATCTTGCGCTTCGAGCATGAGCGGCGCATTTTTCTTGGCCTCCTCTTCGGTTTGACCTTGCGCCACAAGCTCTTTCACCTGTTTGCGATATTCTTGGTCGAATTTCACATAGTAATCGCCCACCAGATGGTCGCCTTTTTTGCCCGACGATTCAGGAGTTTCGCCATTGCCAAAGAGCTTCCACGCCAGCATCGATTTGCAAATATGAATGCCGCGGTCGTTCACAATGTTGGTTTTGACCACGCGCCAGCCATTGGCTTGCTGAATTTTGCTGATGCTATGACCGAGCAGATTGTTGCGTACATGCCCAAGGTGCAGCGGTTTGTTGGTGTTTGGCGACGAATATTCCACCATCATCAGCGGAGCGTCGGCAGCGGGCGTTTTCAGTCCGAAGCGGTCGTCGGCAGCGATGGCGTTGAGCGTCTCCACCCAATGCGATGCGCCCACCGAAAGGTTCAAAAAGCCTTTCACCGCGTTGAAATCGGTAACCAGCGGCGAGTGCGCGCGCAGATAATTGCCAATTTCGGCGGCAGTCTGTTCGGGTGCTTTGCGAGCGGCTTTCACAAACGGGAAAACCACCACGGTGAGGTCGCCAGCGAACTCTTTTTGGGTTTTGAGCAATTGCACCGATTCGGCAGCGATGTCAAGTCCGTACAACTCTTTCACAGCATCGGCCACGGTCTGGGCCACAAGCGATTTAATGTCCATATTTCAAATTTCAGATTTTTGCTTCGCAAGATTTCAAATTGTCGGTATCCACAACTTTCTGCAGTTGGTGGTGGTTACCAATCATTCAATAATTCGATGATTCAATGATTCGATGATTATCATTCAATTCGCTTGCAAAATTACAAAAAAAAGCGACACAAAAAAGGAGGTTATTCTTGCGAACGACCTCCAATTTTGTTTCAGAAAAAATCAACTTATTTGATTTTCTCGGCCAATTCAGCACCAGCTTTGAATTTGGCAACTTTTTTAGCAGCGATTTTGATAGGTTTTTTGGTCAATGGGTTGATGCCTTGACGAGCAGCGCGCTCGGCAACCGAGAAGGTACCGAAGCCTACCAAACCTACTTTATCTCCAGCAGCGAGTGCTTTAGAGATGTTTTCAACTACAGCCTCGAGTGCTTTTTTAGCCTCGACTTTGCTAATGCCAGCTTCAGCGGCGATAGCATTGATC
>CAVHRT010000176.1:0-2569 GCA_963638355.1 Flexilinea sp.
GAAGATGAGGTTGCTGCCGAAGAATCGCACTACACCAAACCTGAAGAGGTTATCGACTTTGCTACGCGCACGGGTTGCGACTCGTTGGCCATCTCTATCGGCACATCGCACGGTGCTTACAAATTCAAACCCGAGCAGTGCACCCGCGATCCAAAAACTGGTCGTTTGGTTCCACCACCATTGGCATTCGATGTGCTGCACGAGGTCGAGAAGAAACTTCCTGGATTCCCAATCGTTCTGCACGGTTCGTCGTCGGTTCCACAAGAGTATGTCGACATTATCAACGCCAACGGTGGCAAGCTGCCCGATGCAGTTGGTATTCCTGAAGAGCAACTCCGCGAGGCTTCGAAGAGCGCAGTCTGCAAAATCAACATCGATAGCGACTCGCGTTTGGCAATGACGGCTGCTATTCGTCAACATTTTGCCGAGCATCCCGATCACTTCGATCCGCGTCAATACCTGAAACCAGCGCGCGAAGAGATGAAGAAGATGTACATTCACAAAATTGTGAACGTGCTTGGCAGCGACGGCAAAGCCTGCTAATTCGCTAGCTCAGAAAAAAGTAAGATGGTCTTCGATTTCGATCGGAGACCATCTTTTATTGTATCAACAATCAATGCGCTTTTGCACTAGTGTTTCACAGCTTTCCAGAGGAGTTTGAGGAGTTTGTCGATGGCGCGTGTAAATAGATTTCGATGTTCGCCGCTCCACTTCAAAAAGCGTAACGTCAAACGATGATACCAACGTTGCGGATTTTCGACTCCAATTGTTTTGCACCAATCGTCATTCCAAATATCGAGCCAAGCATATTTTTTCAAGCCATCGCGCTCAAAATAATGCTTCACCACATCGGTATAGTGCTGTCCTTCATCATCAAAATCGATCAACTGCCAAAGGTCAATGCCATTATCTTCGTAAAACTTATATGCATCAGTTGGGACTGGCAAATGCTCCGAATGGTCGGTGGCATGATACATGCGATAGATTGAGAAAAAATTCCAATTTGTGGCCGATTGCGCCAACGACGACACCTGATAAAAACGTTCTTTGTTTGCTTGCCTACACTGGTTTACTCTATTGAAATGAATAGAACAAAAATCGCTAATTTCAACTGTTTTAGAATTCTTACTAGGCCACGGCAAACGCCATTCGTGAATGAAATTATCAGGAAATATGCCTTCTTGCCAATCTTCGTTAGGATGCAAAGCCCAAAAATATGGGGTGAAAGTGCTATATGTTTTACCATCTGGGTAAAGATTCATCCAACGCCAACAAAAGCAATCGCCCGCTTGCGACGTAAGAATACCATTCCACGCTTCCGTATGCACAAAATCGCCCGAAAGAAATTCATCAGCATCAAGTGCAAAAAGTACTTTATTGCCCTCAATTTTCATTGCAGCATCGAACAATAAACGACGCGCCGCAGCCTGATGCATCTCGGTCATTGTATTGTCGATGACCGTAACTTTAGGGAATTGTTTATAGATATCGCGACTACCATCGGTAGACATTTGGTCAGCTATGATGATATAGTCAGCCCATAACGATGTTGCTTGTAGGAAAGCCCGCAAAACCCACGCTTCATTACGAACGGGGGTCATTACTATTAGGAGAGGACGAGATGGCATAGTTTTCTGAAAATTTTTCGGCATTTTCTGTAAATTTCATTTTTCAAATCTCAATTCCTAAAGCGAATAAAAGCGGTCAACATAGCGAACGAAATTGGTCCTCGGAAAAAACGATTGAACTTTTTGCGTTTGTATTGTTCCGTGACAATGAGCGATTTTTGCCTTTTAGCTTCAGCGTAACGAAAATGATAAATGGCCTGCCGCAAACGCAAATAGGCCGCAGTATCAGTTAAAAATTCATCAGAAAAAGCCTCGCCGAGTTCATCAGGATAAAGATTGCGCAAATAGCGCTGTGCTTCAACCTTACCCAACGCAAACGAAATACGTTTATCGAACGAAGCATTTTTCGATATCGAATTTGGCGTTGCTCTATAAACCACACATCGATCGGAGATATATGCGAACTTGGTATGATGCGCGAAAATGGCGTGCATTGGGTAATCTTCCATTGTTATTCCAAGTGCCTTAAACGAACGAATATCGACATATTGCAGCAGTTGCCGTTCAAAAAACACCGATGCCGCCAACCCAATAGGGCCATAGCCCGTAAGACTCCGCACGTCACCTTCCAAATCAAATTCGCCGTCGGCACTTGGCGAAAGATGCCCCGATTGCAATCGCCACCCTGCTGTACGCACAAAACCAAAATCTTCGCGCTGTTCAAGACAATCGAACTGCTTTTGCAGTTTCAGCGGATCGCACCAATAATCATCGCCCGCACATTGCGCCACATATTTGCCACGGCAAAGTTCCAACACATCAGCGTAATTGTCGAGCATACCACGATTTTTTTCTTGTTGCAAAAAAATCACGCGCTCGGGGTAGCGTTTCTGGAAATCGGCACAAATTTTTCCTGTACCATCGGCACTAGCATCGTCACTCACAATCAGTTCGAAAGGCACATTGCACTGCTGCGACAGGATGCTATCCAAGCATTCAGC
>CAVHRT010000177.1:0-2484 GCA_963638355.1 Flexilinea sp.
ATCTTTTAGTAAAAGGATTATCAATATCATTTTCTGAAAGTTTTGACATCTCATGAATTGCCTTATTGCGTTTCTTGGCCCACACCCTTATTTTTTCTAGAATATCTACTATAGTCTTATTTTGAGCGATGGTTGCATTACTTAAAGCTTTATTCGCCAAGTACCCAACAGTTTTAAACGAAAAATTATCGGAGTTCGTAACCTCATTCAGCAAGCTCTCTAACCTGTCTGCTATTAGGCTCTCCATTAACGCAATTGCTTCAATGTAGAAACCAACTTTCATTGCCTCGCAATAACGCTCAATGACCTCTTTGTACACATTGTGCCTTGCGGTTCCTACTCGTGGGTCGTCCAATATGGTTGGACGATGTTGTTCATTGTTCATAGTGTTTGAGATTAGTTATTTTAGTTTTGTGCATTATAGAGTCTTTTTTTTGCTCTGTTTTTTTACTTGCTCAGCACAGGGCGAACGGATCGTCCACAGGCGCGGCTGCGGCCGACGGTGCCGTGGTAGTCTGAGTAGAAGAACACGTACTGGGCATCGTTCGGGGTGCTCGTGTTGAGCGAACTCGACCAATAGCGACCGTTCGAACCAGCATCGTGCAACCCACCATCGTTGCGAGAGCCAGCCGCAGGAAGAAATATTGAGTTGCCGTTAGTGGCTTTCACTTCGTAACCATTAACACTATTTTTAGTTGTCCATGTCCAAGCGCAATTATCTATCAACTCCTGCCATTCACTTATGGTTGGCATACGCCAATTACCTCCACAATTCTGTGTGGCAGCATCGTCTGCCGCCTCCAAAATTGTTTTATTATCCACTGTGCCATAACTACTGCTATTGCAATATTTTATAAGAGTAGTAGAACTGCCATTGGCATACTTGTAGGTTGACCAAGTGTAAGAAGAGTCCTGTGTAGCAATTTCGCCCCAAGCATAGTAGTTACCATAGTCTTCGGGGGTAGTAGCACCTACATTGCAGGTCGCCCATTTAAGACCACTTGGTAAACCAAGGTCCACATAATCATAACCATTTTCAGTGCCTGAGACAAATACAAACGTCGCTGAAATTATCACATCTCCCGCTGGCATTACGAATGAGTTATTCGTAACTGCGACTTCTTTTCCGCCACTCGTTACGCTAAGTGATTGTAGTCGTCCATAGTTAGACTCTGGAGTAATTTTGAACGTAACTGTTTCGCCAATCTGTGCAGTGGTTGTACTAGGCATTATTGTGCCATTTGTAGTCTCGGCTACTGTAATATTAAATGTGGTCTTGCAATCTTCTAGTTTTTTTTCTGCGCCATTGCTCCATGTATAGCACACATCTTCGTCGGTCCAAAGATTAGATGTCTGCTCTAAATATGGGCCTGCGTTAAATATAAAATTTATTTCCTCCAAACTTGCATCGAATGTGTGATAGTAGAAGCCATCGGCATTTACTTTGGTGAGTTTTGTGCCTGGCCAAGCACCCATTTGCTCTGTGGCCTTTTCGATACCAGCAGTCCATGAATAGAGGTAAACTTTATCCCATGTCGATGGTTTGTAGAATGACACAGTGATTGGCGAGCCAGCAAAACTTGCCGAAATTTCCACATTTCCTTCTGGCATTACGAATGAGTTATTCGTAACTGACACCTCTTTACCGTTACATGTTACGCTAAGTGTTTGCAATTCATAGCCAGAATTTGGAGTGATAGTCAGTGTAACTGTTTCGCCTGCCGACGCAGTGGTTGCGCTAGGTGTTACCGCGCCATTTGCAGTCTCTGCAATAGCAATTTTATACTCTATCACTTCAAATACTGCCGAAATCTCTACTTCCCCTTCTGGCATTACGAATGAGTTATTCGTAACTGCCACCCCTTTACCATTACATGTTACGCTAAGTGTTTGCAATTCATAGCCAGAATTTGGAGTGATAGTCAGTGTAACTGTTTCGCCTGCCGACGCAGTGGTTGCGCTAGGTGTTACCGCGCCATTTGCAGTCTCTGCAATAGCAATTTTATACTCTATCACTTCAAATACTGCCGAAATCTCTACTTCCCCTTCTGGCATTACGAATGAGTTATTCGTAACTGCCACCCCTTTACCATTACATGTTACGCTAAGTGTTTGCAATTCATAGCCAGAATTTGGAGTGATAGTCAGTGTAACTGTTTCGCCTGCTTTTGCAGTGGTTGCACTGAGTGTTACTATACCATTTGTATTTTCTGCAACTGAAATATTGTAACTTGTCGTAATCGTTTCAGACTTAGAATTTGCATCCAGCACAGGGCGAACAGAGTGCCCTTCGGGGCGGGAGTCGCAGCCCGAGCCGTGACCGTTGGAGTTGAAGCCCACGTAGCAGGCGAGATACGTGTCGTCCGTGTAGAGCGAACTCGACCAATAGCCGCCGTCCGAGCCTGCGCCGTACAGTCCATCGACACTGCGATAGCCAGCCGCAGGAAGGAATATGGAGTTACCGTTGGTCGCTTTCACTTCATA
>CAVHRT010000178.1:0-2444 GCA_963638355.1 Flexilinea sp.
TGATGTGGAAGGTGTCCATGTACGGAACGCCGCGTTTGTGCCATTTCAGCTGAGGAACATTGATGTGCAGACGAAGGTTCATGAGCTGACCTTTGTCGAGCATGTCGCCCTCGATTTCTATCTCCCGTAGCGTGACGAACTCGCGCGTGCAGGTGTAGGTGTTCTCGCGTTTGCGCAAGTCGACGTTCTTTTCTGCCCACTGCATCATCATGGTGTAGATGAAGTCGTAGCTGCAGTAGACGCGCTCGATCATTGAGAAGTTGTGTTGTGGATATTCGACGCACTCGATGTTCTTCCAGATGATGCTTCGACCATAGATGAGTCCGTCATCGCCTTTGGCAACAAGCATTTTTGCTCCTGCGAAGTTGTGGTAGAAATCGGCAGCGCGTCGGGCGGTCTCTTCGTGGCGCATGCAACTGTGGTGAAGCGTGCAGCTCAAGTCCGTGTTTTGACGGACGTTTGGGTAGTTTTCTACGTTGTAGGCTTGTTCCATGCTCTGCTCGCTGCTTATCAGTTCCAGATGGATTTTGCTTGGGCAACCGATGGCGCTCACAAAGTAGGTGACATCGTCGCTGCTGTAGCCCGTCAATCCAAACTGCTCGGCAAAAGTTAATGCCGATATCTCGCAGCGGTTGTGTTTGAGCCATTGCGCATCCTCTCTGCCCAAGTCTGGGAAGTTGGGATTCTCGATGTCCTTGTTGCAGCAGGTGATTTTGATTTGATAGACGCTTACGCCCTCTTCGCTCAGCGTACGCTTACGCACGGAGGTGAAGTAGTTGGCGTTGGCGGTTGTCGTTTTGCCGTCGGCTAAGGCTTTCAGCACATCTTTTGCGACTACGCTACCATTGGCTGCAGCGGTTCTTAGACGCTTTTTCAGGTCGTTGTGGATCTCTAATGTTTTCATCGTTTTCTTTTTTTGATAGTTAAACCTCTTTTTTGTCCTCATGCCCGTAAATGGCGAACGCCCCAGCCTTGCGGTCGGAGCGTTCATTGTGCATGATGTTTTTTGTTTTTTAATCTGTCGTTTGATAATAGTAGGTTAAGTCGTCGCCTTTCAGGTTCATTGCGGCGTACTCGTCGGCCTCGCGCCAAAGCTTGTCGTACAAGGCGGCTAGCTCGTCGTTGTGCATGTAGTGTTGCCAGATTTTGTGGTTGAGCACGAGCACCATCTCGGTGAGGTAGACGACGTTGCTTTTCCAATCGGCAAAAGCGCGATTGTAGGTGTCTTGCACAGCCTCTTTGCCAAACTTGTCGGCAATGCTGAAGTCTTCCCAAAAGGTTGTTTTGGGTTCGTAACCGTTTAGTTCGGTGATGTTCCAAACTGGGAGGCTCGCAAAGAATGCGCTTGTGAGCGTCTCCACTTTTTCGTTCTTTTTCATTTGTTTGATAATTTGATTGTTAAACATATTTGATTTGCTTTAATAGCCATACTCTGCCAAGCGCAGCATCTCTTGCAGTTCTTGGCGGTGCACTGCGAGCATAATCTGCTCGTTTTCTTGCTCAAAGATTTTTCTTCTTTGAAGTTCTAAAAATTCTTTTCTCGTTTTCATTTTTCTTACACTGTTTTGTGTCGTGCGCAACTTTTTGTTTTGTTTAATTTTTCAACCATTCCATTCTTTTTCTAGGGTCTGGTTGTTCGATTTATACTGCCGCCATACTTCACGGCGGAAATACAAAAACCAAAAGCAGCCATGAAAAATACTACCCGCACGGGTGGAGATTTTTCAGAGTCTTTTGGTGTATTGAAGACGTGAAGTACTTTTGCAGTATAAATTGACTGGCAGACCCTACCCACAATCCAATCCGCGCTCCGCACGACAGTGGGAGCGCTGTTCGGGGAACCTTTTCATAATGATAAAATTGCACACAACGCTCTTGCTAGTTTGATTATAAATCCGTACCTTTGCACCTGATTATTAGTCGTATGGAATTTTTGCACTTACATAGTATCCAAGATATATCCGTCACATATAACACTGGCGACATGCCCGTATTGGTTTTATGTTCGGACAAACAGCAGTACATTTGCAAGTATATGCGCCCCAATGCGACCATTGCATACAAGTTGGTTTGTGAGCTCATGGGTGCTATCTTTGCCGAATTATGGGAAATAGACACTCCTCCATTTGCAATAGTCAAAATACATCCTGCTCATTGGTCGACGACGAGTGTACAACATGGTTCTGCGCCTGCTATTGGATTCAAGAAGATTGACAGCGTTATTGATATTACTCCCACCACATTTCGTCAAACTGCGGCTAATCAGCACACACTTTATCAGTTGCTCAAAATTGCACTATTTGATTTTTGGATTGCCAACGAAGATCGAACATTCAACAATGCAAACTTGCTATACGATATTGAAAACGATAAGTTCATATCTATCGATTATGGGGGAATACTAAACAATGTTACTTTTGATTTTCCTCTGTCTCAATTGACCG
>CAVHRT010000179.1:0-2416 GCA_963638355.1 Flexilinea sp.
GAAGAAAAATTCGCCAAAATGCGCCAGAAAAACGAAAATCTCAACAACATGACGCAGCAATTGGGGCTGGACATTTAAAATTAGGAATAAATTATCTAATTTCCAATTTCTTAATTAAATTTGGCAGCATTTTAGATACCGATAACCAGAAATTAGAAACTTAGCCTCACTGACTCCAACTATTCCACCGACCAACTTTATAAACTTTCAAACTTTACAAACTTTACGAACTACTCTCATGGACGAACCTTTTGAATTTGATGATAGCAAGGCCATTCAGTTCATTCTGAAAAGCCTTTCGCCTGAAGCGCGCGAGCATGTTGACGAGGACGATGTGCAGTACATTCTCGACCTCATCTGCGACTACTACGACAAAAACAATCTGCTCGACGACGACGATGCCGATGACTCGGCCGCCATTGCCGAAGACGACATGCACAACTACATCTGGGCTGCCGTCTGCAAAGAAAAAGTCAGCAAAATCACCGAGGACGAGATGCAAGAAATTCTCGACGGCGAATTTGAATACGGCAAAAAAATCGGCATCTACACCGAAGGTTGATGAAAAAAATCTGGTCTGGCATATTATACGCACTGCTTTGGACTTTGGCGCTACTGCCAATGCGGGTGCTTTATCTCTTTTCCGACATCAGCTACCTGCTGGTCTATCGCGTGGCGCGCTACCGTTTGAAAGTGGTGCGACAAAACCTGCGCCGCTCTTTTCCAGAAAAAAACAACGCCGAACTGCACGCCATCGAACGCAAATTCTACCACTACCTGTGCGACCTGCTTTTCGAGGCGCTGCACATGCTCCACATGAGCGAACGGCAAATGGTGCGCCACATCAAATTTGAAAATCCTGAAGTTCTGGAAAATTACGCGCTCGAGGGACGAAATGTCTACGCTGTGTTCGGCCACTACGGCAACTGGGAATGGATTTGCTCGCTGCCGTTGCAACTGCGCCCCGACCTGATGAGCGTCTCCACGCTCTACAAAACGCTCCACGACAGCGCGCTCGACAGTTTTTACCTGCGCCTGCGTTCGCATTTTGGCACACATTGTTACCCAAACAAGCAAGTTTTGCGCGGCATTGTCGACCTGAAATCGATGGGCAAACCATTCGTCATGGCGTTCATTGCCGACCAAACGCCATCGCTCGTGCATACGCACTATTGGACTACTTTTTTGCATCAAGATACGGCATTCATCACGGGTTGGGAGACGCTGGCACGAAAGCACAATGCGCCCGTCATTTTCCTGCAAATGAAACGGGTGAAACGCGGCTACTACACTTGCCATTTTGTGCCGATTTGCAATCAGCCAAAGGACGCTGCGCCCAATTCGCTCATCGAGGCTTACGCCCATTTGATGGAGCAAAACATTCAAGAAAATCCAGCATTCTGGCTCTGGTCGCACCGCCGTTGGAAACATCGCCGACCAATTTCCGAAGAAAAATCAGCTGAAAAAACGGAATGAAAACCGCTGTCGTCATACTGAATTACAATGGTGCCGCACTTCTGCACGATTTGCTGCCGAAAGTGGTGGAATACTCGCCGCAAGCCGACGTGATTGTGGCTGATAACGCCTCCACCGACGATTCGTTGGCTGTGCTTCGCGACGAGTTTCCGCAAGTCAGACTGATTCAGTTGGAGAAAAATTTTGGCTTTGCCGAAGGGTATAATCGCGCCTTGGCGCAGATCGATGCCGATGTTTTTGTGCTGCTAAATAGCGATGTTGAAGTTACGCCCAATTGGCTTGTGCCGATGGTCGATTATCTCGAAAAACACCCCGAAGTAGCGGCCTGTCAGCCCAAACTGATGAGTTACAACCACCGCACACAGTTTGAATACGCTGGCGCTTGCGGCGGACAAATCGACATGTTGGGTTATCCGTTTTGTCGCGGGCGCATACTCGACACTGTGGAGGAAGATTGCGGTCAGTACGACGATGTTGCCGACATTTTCTGGGCTACTGGCGCGTGCCTTTGCATTCGTGCCGACAGGTTTCGCGAGGTTGGCGGTCTCGATGGACGATTTTTTGCCCACATGGAAGAGATCGACCTCTGCTGGCGGCTTGGTGCGCGCGGTCATCACATAGTTTGTGTGCCGCAAAGTGTGGTCTATCACATCGGCGCAAAGACGCTCAATGCCGAAAGTCCGTTCAAAACCTACCTCAATTTCCGCAACTGCGCCCTGATGATCTACAAAAATTCGCCCAACGCACACAGCGTGCTTTTTGTGCGCTTTTGGCTCGATTTGGTTGCGGCACTGCATCTACTTTTGCAACGAAAACCTAAAAATGCCGCCGCCGTTTTGCGCGCCCTGCACGATTTTCATCGCATGCGCAGCGATTTCAAGAAAGATCGAGCTGAAAATCTGAAAAAAACAGTGGTAGCGCGCCCTGCGGGATTTTTTGC
>CAVHRT010000180.1:0-2371 GCA_963638355.1 Flexilinea sp.
CTCCAACATAAGCCAAAAATTTAATTACGCTGCAAAAGTACTCTTTTTCAACCAATTACGCAAATTTTTAGGAAAAATTCCGTCATTTTTCGGTCAAAAAGGGGAAAAATTCCGTCAAAAATGACACTAAAAAAGGGAATTATTCCGTCATTTTAACCATTATTTTGGGGAATTATTCCGTTAAAAATGGTATCAAAAAATGGACTTTTTCCGTCGACAAAAATAAATTTTACAAATTTGTAAGTTTTTCGCTTGCCGTTAGAATTAAAAGCCGTAACTTTGCAGCGCAAATGAAACGAAACACAACCATATTATCCGCCATTATCTGCGCTGCAGCACTGTCATTCAGCACTTTGCAAGCGCAAACCGCGCCTACGCTCGCCACCGACAGCAGCGTGATCACGCTCGATTCGTGCCTTGCCCTAGCGCGACAAAACAACAAATCGCTACGCAGCGCACGCCTCGACATCGAGAAGGCGCAAGAGGTTAAAAATCAGGCATTTACAAAATATTTTCCGCAGATAAAAGCCTCTGCCGCTGGCTATCATGCGCTTCAGCCAATGATTGATGTGGGCGTAAACGACATTGCCAATGCTTCGGCACGCAACCTGCTGTCGACGCTCTACTACAACTACGGCGCGGCGCTCGGTCTGTCGAACCACATTTCTATGTTCGGCTACGGCTACATGGCTGGCGTTACGGCGGTGCAGCCCGTCTACATGGGCGGAAAAATTGTGGCTGGCAATCGTCTGGCAAAAGTGGGCGTGGAGGCGGCTCAACTGCAGACCGAAATTGCCGAACGCGACCTTCTGGAGCAAGTCGAGGAGAGTTATTGGCTAGTGGTCGGCCTCACCGAAAAACAGCAGACGCTCGCGTCGGTCACCGCCCTACTCGACACCATTCACCACACCGTGGCGACCGCTGTTGATGCGGGTTTAGCGCTAAAAAACGATCTGCTTCAGGTGGAATTGCGTCAATCGGAAATGCAACGCACCGCCATTCAACTGCGAAACGGCATTTCGCTGGCGCAGCGGGCTTTGTGCCAATCCATCGGTCTAGAATACGACGAGAAAATGACGCTCGACACCACGGCACTCTGCCCAAACGATACACTCCATTCAAATTCTGCGGAAGAGATTTCGGCAGAAGAACAGCTGCTGGCATTGCAAGTGCGCGCTGCCGAGTACGACCGCCGCATGACCATTGCCGATGCGCTGCCGCAAGTAGCTGTGGGCGCGCACTACGGCTACAGTCGGCTGCAGACAAATCTTGTAGAAAATGGTTTTGGAAACGAACGCGGCAATGGCGCAATTTTTGTGTCGCTTTCGGTGCCGCTGACCGCTTGGTGGGAGACGTCGCACAAAATCCGCGAAAAAAATATCGCCTTAGAGCAGGCGCAACTGCAGCAAGACGAGACCAACGAACTGCTTGCGCTACGCAATCAGCAGGCATACGACAAAATGACCGAATCTTACCTTTTGATGGGCGAAACGCGCCGTGCCGTGGACATTGCAAACGAAAATTATCGCCTTTCGGTGGTGAATTATCGCGCTGGCACAAGCACCATCACCGACCTGCTTTCGGCACAGAGTGCGCTGCTGCAAGCCAAAAACAACCTGACCGATGCCATCATAGCCTACCGCGTGAACCTGCGCCGCTACAACGACCTCACAAAATAGTGGGAAGTGATTCTATAACCTCTCACCTATCAACTCTAACCTTTTTCCTAGAAAAGATTTGCCATTTTGATGGCAGTGATTGCGCCCTCGACGCCTTTGTTGCCGAGCGGACCGCCAGCGCGGTCGAGCGCCTGCTGCATGGTGTTGGTAGTCAGCACACTGAAGATAATCGGCACACGATATTTTTCGTCGGCATTGAGTGCGGCGATGCCTTGCGTGACGCCACGGCACACGAAATCGAAGTGCGGCGTGTCGCCTTGAATGACGCAGCCAATCACAATCACCGCATTCACCGACGACTGTTCGCGCAGCACCATTTTGGCGGCGAAAGTCAGTTCGAAAGTACCAGGCACATGCTTCACCGTGATGTTTTCGGGGCGCACACCATTTTCCGTCAGCGCATCGATGGCGCCATCGAGCAGGCTGTAGGTTACATTGTCGTTCCAATCGGCCACAATAATGGCATAGTGCTGATATTGCACCTCGTCGCGATCGGGCATTGTTGCAGCATCGTAGTCACTTAGGTTGTGATATTGGGTTGCCATAAATTCAGTTAGGAATTAGGTGTGAGGAGTTAGGAGTGAAAAGTAAAAAGTAAAAAGTAAAAAGTAAAAAGTGAAAAGTGAAAAGTAGAAAGTTGAAAGTTAGAAGCGAGCGAAAATTTGGGTTGCTACCCACCCCTATTTTTCATT
>CAVHRT010000181.1:0-2331 GCA_963638355.1 Flexilinea sp.
ATTCGGGTGCCGAAATGCCGCCTTGTCCTGTGAGAATGAGCGATCCGCCGTACCAAAGCAGAATGGCGACCACCACTGTTCCAAGAAATTCGCTCACTGGATGCGCCAGCAGATAGCGGCAGTTGATACGGTTGAAAGTGTGGCGTATGCGTTCGTTGAGGGCGGCAAAGCGCGCACGCAGTTTGTCCTCGGCCGTGAAAGCCTTCACCACGCGCAGTCCGCCAAGCGTCTCCTCAATCTGCGAAAGCAAATCGCCCGTCTGTTCCTGACCAGTGAGTGAACGACGTTTGAGTGAGCGACCAATTTTTCCAATAAGAAAGCCGCTGAAAGGCAGTAAAAGCAGCACAAATAGCGTCAGTTTCCAGCTGAGAGCGAACAAAACCGTGAGGTAGACCACAATCATTATCGGATTTTTGAAAATCATCTCGAGCGAACTCATGATGGAGGCTTCGATTTCGCCCACATCGCTCGTCATGCGCGACATGATATCGCCCTTTCGTTCTTCGGTGAAATAGCCAATGGGCAGTTCCACAACTTTAGCGTAGATTTGGTTGCGCAAATCGCGCAAAACGCCCGTGCGCACAGGCACTAGCGCCGCCGAAGCCAGATAGGTAGTGCCAGTTTTCAGCAGCGTCATCACTATCAGTGCTACGCCAAGCCACATGAGCGCAAGCGGTGCGCCCGAGTTGGCGATTATCTGCTCAATGTAAAAATAGATGTTGTTTTTTGCCGCCGAAACCAATTCGCTCGCGCCAGCGCAATCGCCCCATGCAATGTAGGCATGCGAACCAGTCTCCATTCCGAAAAGAATTTGCAGAATTGGAATGATGGTTGCAAACGAAAACAGGCTGAAAATGGTTGCAAGAATATTGAGTACAAACACCCAAATGACATAACTGCGATAGGGCGGCACAAAACGGCGCAAAAGAGTGAAAAGACCTTTCATCGAGGCGAATTTAGCGATTTTGTAGTTTTAAACTGCAAAGATAGTGTTTTTTGTTGATATTCTATCGTTTTCGCAATGTAAAAACTGTGATTTCGGCTGGACAGGCAATTCTGAAAGGCGCGGTGCAGCCCAGACCTTCGTTCACATAGAGCGATTGGCCGTTGGCAGTGTACCAGCCATGCGATTCGTCAAACGACACGCTCGACAGCGGCCAGCCAAACAATCGAACCTGACCTGCGTGCGTGTGACCGCTCAGAGTGAGCGGAATGGCGGTCTGCCCTACCACTTCGGCGCGCCAATGCGTGGGATCGTGCGAGAGCAAAATGCTGAATTCGACAGCACCGATTCCTTCGGTAGCATGGTGCAAATCGCCATTGTGAATGGTGCGGAAACCCTCGTTGCCACACGACGAATTGTCGACACCAACGATGTTTATTTTTTCGCCATTTCGGAAAATTTCGATATGCTGATTGCGCAACAACTGCCAGCCAAGCGTTTCGCGCTCAAAATTAGCCAACTTTTCGACCTCTTCGAGGCGTTTTTCTTCATCCAATTGAGCGTAAATCATGAAATCGTGATTGCCCAGAACGCTCACCACGCCATCAGTGGCGCGCAGTTGGCGCAAAATGTCGGCATAAGGCTCCGCTTCGGAAACGCCCATCGTTACCAGATCGCCCGTGAAGCAGATGAGATCGGGCTTTTGCGCATTGATGCTATCGACAAAGCGTTGCAATTCTGCAGGACGATCGTCGAATGTTGATAAGTGTAAGTCGCTGATTTGCACGATTTTATATCCATCGAAACTGACAGGAATAGTAGCGTTGACATATTCAGTTGGGAAAATTTGCAGTTTGAATCGTCCGAAAAAATAGCCGTAACCCATCACCAGCCAAGCCACCACAACCAGCACAAGAGCCGTGTAGCCAAATGGCGTATAGTGCGGCATCGGCAGGTGCGCAATGGCTGCCACCAAAAGCCAAATGAGCCAAACTAAATGCGGCAAAACGCACAGTAAAATGCTGATTATCAGCACAGAAATAAGGAGCATGAGAATTGGCATAGGATTTTTTAACTTTGACTTTTGACGATGAAACAAAAAAAAGGGACGCACTCGGTGCGTCCCTACAATTCAGATCAATGTTTTCTGCGTTTTTTGATAACAATCGGCACTACAATGCACGCTGCAATGAGCAGGAATGGCCAAACGTAGACAATGCCGAGCAACGCTGCAGCGAACCATTGAAGACCAGTCTTCAGCGCGTTGCCTATGAGCGAACCACTGCCCTCCACTGCCACAGTTTTGGTTTCGTAGCACTCAATTTCCACATTGCTGTAAGTTACACGATTGTCGAGATAGCGCAGTTGACGTTCGGTCGATTCTATGT
>CAVHRT010000182.1:0-2294 GCA_963638355.1 Flexilinea sp.
ATTATAAATCAATAAGTTACAAAGTCACTGTGCGAGTTTATCGCATCAGTAGTAACGCCAATTAAGAATTTTGAATTAAGAATTAAGAACTGCCAACTGCAAAAATATAAATTCTGCGGTTCGACAGGCTCACCGCCCTAATTTTCAAATTTTCAAATCTTCAAATGAAAAAATAGGAAGTTATCCTGCAGAAAGTTGTGGATACCTACAATCTGAAATCTGAAATTTGAAATTACCAATTCTTGCGACTTGCTACTTACATCTTACGACTAAAAAAATGAACTACACAAAAATAACATTCCGTTTTGCCGACGATGCCGAGCCATTTGTGGCTGACATTGTGGCAGCGCAACTTGGCGAGATTGGGTTCGACAGTTTCGAGGAGACCACGCTCGGTTTTGTGGGCTACTGCCCCACCAACATTTTCGATGAAGAGGAGATGACGCGCGCCATCGACAGCCTGCCGTGCCATGTGAGTTACCGCTACCGCATTGAACCGATGGAGGACAAAGACTGGAACGAGGCGTGGGAACAGAACTCATTCGAGCCAATCGACATCGACCACCGCTGCATTATTTTCGGAACAAAAGACTCTGGAAAATTCAATTGCGAATACCCTATCTTAATAAATCCGAAACAGGCATTCGGCAGTGGACATCATCAAACTACACGACTGATAATCAGGTATTTGCTCGATTTTGATTTGAAAGACAAAGCAGTTTTGGACATGGGCTGCGGAACGGGCGTTTTAGGCATTGTGGCAGCCAAGCGTGGAACAAAAAAAGTGGTCGCAATCGACATTGACGAATGGTCGCAGCGCAACGCCCAAGAGAATGCCGCACTGAACGGCGTGAGCGACCGCATAGAGGTGCGACTTGGCAGTGCCGAACAGATTGGCAGCGACCATTTCGACCTGATTTTGGCGAACATCAACCGCAACATTCTGCTCGAACAAATGGCATTCTACGCTGCAGCTCTGAACGCTGGCGGAACGCTGATAATCAGCGGTTTCTACTCGACCGATGTGCCAATTTTGCAGAAAAAAGCGGAAGAATTTGGTTTAAAACTCATCGCTCAAAAATCGGACGATGACTGGACCATGTGCGTGCTGGAGAAATACTCATCACATTGATCCACAAATTCGACAAAGTCGTTTTTGATTTTTTTCCAATTGTATTTTTCACGTGATAATTTGAGTGCGTTATCACAATGCGATTGATAAAGTTCCTTATCTTGAATGTAACGAGCAATCGCATTTGCAGCTTCATCGGACGATTTAACCAATGTCATGCAACTATCACATTCAGGAACACCTTTGCGTATTGCTTTGAGGTTGGAATATACACTCGGTCGACCACACGCAAGATAGTAAAATAGCTTAATTGGAAGACAGTGTGAATTCTCAATATCATTGTCGCGTAGATCAAGGAACAAGTCATAATCGCTTATTTTTCTACAGAAATCATTGAACTGCAAATAAGGAATGAAGTTAATTTCCACTTCTGAAGTCTGCACAAATTCTTTTGATTCTGTAATAATTTCCAACAAAATTTGCGTATCAGAACACTGTTTTTGTGCTTTTATGACTGCGTCAAGTACACGAAAAAAGCCTTTCTCTTTTGTTAGTGGACCAGCATAAAGTATCTTACATTTATGCGAAATATCACGTGTGCGTTCTACTCTATTGAAATAATTTAGGTCTGGATAATATGGCAAATAGATGAATTTCTTGAACGGAAATAAGACTCGAAAAGGAATGGCTTTGTAATGTTCGCCAAATATGAAAGCATCGCAGCGCATTCCAACCCAAAGATTGACCAAACACAACAAAACGGCTTTTAGACATCGGTGTGGAATCGATAATCCTCGAAGATTTTTTTTAGAAGGATACCATTCTGTAATATCGTAGATTCGCGTAACATGCTTGATTTTAAGCGACTTAAAGAATGCGCGAGGTGTATCAAAAATAATTACAGAATAATCCAACTGTTCAATCACACCATTATTTTCAAACGCCTCTTTACAGAAAAAATTAACTTCGTGTTCTGTACACGATAAAGCAAAACTTTGATGAAATCCTACGCGATCATCATTAGAATAGTGTACCGATTGTATGAAAAGGATTCGTCGCATTTAGAATATTAAAGTTCTGCTGAGAATGAAATTTTGCATTAAAAAATAGTACCTTCATCTGTGCAGCAATTTTATCAGCCACTGCGGACGGCAGCGATGAACTGAGAAATAGTTTTGCGGTTGCGCACCAAAACCTGCGTAAAATCGCGCCACACCTGGAA
>CAVHRT010000183.1:0-2281 GCA_963638355.1 Flexilinea sp.
AGAGCAGAGCCAAACTCGTTTGAGCTATGCCGAGCGGAGCAAAAATCAATCTGAAATTTGGAATCTGAAATTACTTCACTTTTTCCAGCAGTTCATTTGCGCCGACTTTCGCCTGCTCGCCCGTGATCATATTTTTCAGCATCACCTTGCCTTCCACCATCTCGTCGTCGCCCACAATTGCCACGAACGGAATCTGTTTGGCATTGGCGTAAGTCATCTGCTTTTTCATTTTTGCAGGTTCTGGATAGATTTCGGCAGCGATGCCATTTTTGCGAAGATTGCGCAGCAGCGGCAGGCAGTAATCGACGCCTTTCTGGTCGAACGCGGCGAACATCACCCGAGTGCTCTGCTCCACTTCATTCGGGAAAAGATCGAGCATGGTTAGCACGTCGTAGATGCGGTCGGCGCCAAACGAGAAGCCAACGCCCGACACGCCCGGCAGACCGAAAATGCCCGTCAGATTGTCATAGCGACCGCCGCCCGCAATGCTGCCCATCGCCACATTGTTGGCTTTCACCTCGAGTATTGCGCCCGTGTAGTAGTTCAAGCCACGCGCCAAAGTCAGGTCAATCTCCACCTGATTTTTCAACTCGGCTTTTGCCACGTAACCAAGCACCTCTTCGAGTTCGGCGATGCCTTTCAATCCCGTTTCAGACGCGGCAAGAATCTCTTTCAAGCGCGCAAGTTTGGCGGCATTATCGCCTTCGAGTAGAAGTATTGGTTGCAGTTTTTCGACCGCTTCGGCACTGATGCCCTTTTGCAGCAGTTCGGCATTCACATTTTCGAGACCGATTTTGTCCATTTTGTCGATGGCCACGGTGATATCGACTATTTTGTCGGCAGCACCAATCAGCTCGGCAATGCCAGCAAGAATTTTGCGATTGTTCAGTTTTATGGTCACCGGAATGCGGAACGCCACGAAAGCCTCGTCAATCATCTCGACCAGTTCCGCCTCGCACAGCAACGAGTTGCTGCCTACCACATCGGCATCACATTGATAAAATTCGCGGTAGCGCCCTTTCTGCGGACGATCGGCGCGCCACACAGGCTGAATTTGAAAGCGTTTGAACGGAAATTGCAGTTCGTCGCGGTGCATCACCACATAGCGCGCAAACGGCACTGTAAGGTCGTAGCGCAGACCTTTTTCGCAGATTTTATTCGCCAAGTGCAAAGCATTGCGCTCGAGCAGTTCGTCGTCGGAAAGTTTGGCTGCAAAATCGCCCGAATTCAGCACTTTGAACAGCAATTTATCGCCCTCTTCGCCGTATTTTCCCATCAATGTTGAGAGATTTTCGAGCGCTGGCGTCTCAATTTGTGCAAATCCGTAACGATGAAAAACGCTGCGAATGGTCGAGAAAATGTAGTTGCGTTTCGCCATCTCGGCAGGCGAAAAATCGCGAGTTCCTTTGGGAATGCTTACATTCATTTTGTGGTAAAATTTATACTTTTCGTCCTACACCATATTAAAATGCAAAGGTACGAATTTAGTGCGAAAGTGAGAGAGTTTATAAAGTTTATAAAGTTTGAAAGTTTGTAAAGTCTCGGGGCGATTGGCGACCTAAGTCATGGTCGTCGTCAACAGTCAAGGTCAATTTATCACCACCTCAGTAGCGCCGAAGCCATATTTTTGGAACGAAGCGTCGTAGAATCGGCACGAGCGATATTTGTGTTTCAGTTCGCGCTCGATGGTGGCACGCAGCACGCCCTCGCCTTTTCCATGAATGAAAATGATTCGCTGACCGCGCTGGTTCTGGTGTTGGCGCATCACTTCATGAAATTTATCCATCTGATAACTCAACATGGCGGCAGCGTCCATGCCAGCGGTGTTATCAATCAATTTTTCGATGTGCAGATCGACCTCGATCGGCTCGTTCGCATTGTGACGTGGCTTGCGGCGCACGGGTTGGCGCATTGTTTTTGCAGTTGGCGTCACCATGGCATCGCGAATCAACTTCGGATCAATTTTCACATCGTGCGAAAACTTATCGTCCTCCACAATAGTCAACACAATGGCTTTTTCGTCGAGAAAATCGTTGTCGGTGAAACAGTGCTGTTTATAAAATTTCGTCGGATTTTGTTCGATTACGGTGTCGATCACAGGCTTCGGAGCGAAAGGTTTGCGCTTGCTAGCCAACGCTTGCAGACGAATTTCGGCCCAATCGTTAAGTTTGGTGCGCTCGATGGTTTTCAGCAAGAAAAGCGTTTGCGGTTCCACCATGTCGCTTGCCAAAATTGTCGATTCATCGCCATTTCGCAAAATGTTGAACGCGATGTAGTAATT
>CAVHRT010000184.1:0-2189 GCA_963638355.1 Flexilinea sp.
CCAAGACGCTTAATCACCTCTAACAGACCAGCATGAGCGTCGATTTTGCCATAGCCCCAAGTGTTGTTCGGCAACGAAGTGCCTGTGTACGAGTCGCTCATAGCCGTGGCCGAGAAGATTTCTCTTAAATCATCTGGCGTGAGTTTTGGATTGGCCTGCAACCATGTGGCAACCACGCCCGTAACGAACGGCGTCGCCATCGAAGTGCCCTGCATGTAGGCCCAATAATAGGTTGTGCCGTTCACTTTTTTCGATGTTGCCTTGTCGAAATAATCATCGCTAGTTACTGCCGTGGTGTTCGGCACCGACGAAACGATGTAACTTCCCGGTGCGGTAATTTCAGGTTTCAAGCGACCATCGGCCGTTGGACCGAGGCTCGAGAAATAGGCCAAATCGCCTACAGTCAAATCATCGCTACCATGCTTATTTGTGGTATACGCGCCAACGGTGATAATGCCTTTGGCCGTGCCACCGATTTCGCCCACTGTGTGCGAAGTTGAGCCATTTTCCCAATAAATTGAGCTATAATCATCGCCCCAAACGCGTACTGTGCCAGCAGTTTTGGCCGTTACTTTGAAGCCGATTTTGTAGTTCGAGCGTGGTTTAAAATTGTTGAATCGAACATACACATTACCTTTATTGTTCGATGAATTGGTGCTAAGTTGCGTGTAGGCTGTGAGCGAACCAGAAGCATAAGAACTATTCTGCCATTTAACGGAATTTTTCGACGATGTTGCGGTAGAAGTTGCTGTACCTTCATTTTGAACCGTTCCACTCGAATTCATATAGACAATCTGCACGGTGAATTGCTGTCCTTCGTCGCCCCAAAAATCGGCAAAAGCACCATTACCGCTATAATAATCAGTCACATCGAGAACAAAAGTGTGCGATTCGCCAGCGGCAAGCGTTGCCTCGCTGTAGAGCGGATAGTCGCCCTCGTTGCCAGCCGCGCCGCAGACAATGCGACCTTCGCCAACAATTTTATCGAGCGCCACATCGAAAGTTGATGTGCCATCGTGCGGGCCAAGATGCGAACCAAGACTCAGATTCACAACAGCAGGTTTGCCCACTTTTGTGGCGTAATCGAACACATATTTTATGCCGTTGATAATGTCGGTATTGTCCTCCGAATTGCCATAGCGCACCATCACAATGTCGGCATCTTTTGCCACGCCATAATAGTTGTTGCCGCTGTAAGAACCTGCCGCAATGCCCGTAACGTGCGTAGCGTGACCATCGGTGTCGTCCTCATCGTCGTAACCAGCCTTCTCAATGTCCGATTGCGTTTCGTATTTTTCGTCTGTTTCGAGGTTGTAGACGCATTTCACACGCAGTTCGCTAGTGTTTTCGAGGTCGTAGAAAGTGATGTGATCGTACTGGAAACCACCATCGACCACGCCAACCACCACGTCGGTTCCGAGGAATGGCTGCGTAAGATCGGTTCCAGCCTGCACTTTGTCGACATTAGCCGCAGTACGAGCCTTGTCCATGCGGCGGCGCGCAGGTGTACCAACCTCCACCATTTTCACGGCTTCGTCTTGGCTCAATGCCTCGAGATTTTCCACAGGAATGCGCGCCGTAACGAAATCGTCGAAATCGTTCACCAGCGTAGCACCATAAGCAGCCAACACGCCCGATTTGTCGGCAGCGGCATCAGCAAAATGCACAAATGCCGACACAACATCTTGCCCGTTGGCGGCCACACGAAGATGGAAGTTTTTGCGCAACTGAGTGCGTTGCTCAGTAGTTTTTGCCTCGTTCTGCGCATCGACTAGCACGCGCGAATAGGGCGAGAGTTTCGATTGCTGCGCCAGTGCAAACAGCGCACAACACAACAACACAGCGATTAGGTTTAATCGTTTCATGATAAAAATAGATTTAAGGTGTTTTTCAAAGGCAATTTTTCGTAAATCGCTCGGCAAATTTACGAATTATTTTCTAACCGCCAAATTTTTGCTCGACAAACGGCAATTTTGCGCCACATAATCGAAACAAAAAAGGCGACTCGCGAAACGGGAGTCGTCTTTCTTTATTGATGAATGAATGTTTCTTACTTTTGCGCGCCGCCAATAATATCGAGAAGCTCGTTGGTGATGGCTTGCTGGCGGCTCTTGTTGTACTGAATGGTGAGTTCCTGCAGCAGATCGTTGGCGTTGTCGGTCGCAACCTGCATAGCCACAGTGCGCGCC
>CAVHRT010000185.1:0-2181 GCA_963638355.1 Flexilinea sp.
CATCTATGCCGAAGAGGGCGCACGCATCTACACCCTTCTGGGCTTGGATGTAACCACCATGAACGGCCAACTGAACGGCGTTTATGTAGTGAAAAACGGCAACAAAGTTGCGAAAGTAGTGGTTAAGTAAGACTCCCCCTAGCCCCCTCAGAGAGGGGAAATAGGTGAGAGTTTATTAGTTTATAGAAAACGGCTTCCGAACTTGGTTGGGAGGCTGTTTTCTTTGAAACATAGATTTTTAGAGCATAGAACGTAGATTGTAGGGACGTGGCGCGCCGCGTCCCTACATTTTTTTGTGCATTTTTTTCGTAAGCAAAAAATTGCTATCTTTGCAGCGCAAAAAAGCAATGCGGTAGTAGCTCAGTTGGTAGAGCATCAGCTTCCCAAGCTGAGGGTCGCGAGTTCGAGCCTCGTTTGCCGCTCAAAAAAAAGAACGCCCTCCCGCAAGAGTGGCGTTCTTCATTTTTTATCGAAACAAATCGGAATGAGTGCCTGTGTTGGTAAATAGCAAGACAAGTTCGGTATCGTTCTGCTCCCAAATAAGCAACCAATCGGGACGAATATGGCACTCCCACGCTCCTGCAAAATTGCCAGTAAGCCTGTGAGCCTTGTATTTTGGCGGTAATGTTCCCGATTCGGCAAGCAAAGTGATAACTTCGCGTAACAAAGCAGTATCGTAACCGCGTTTGATGCAACGCTTCACACCTTTCAAAAAAGTATTAGTCGTCGTTACCCTATATTTGCTCATATTCCTATCTTTTGAAACATATCTTCCACGCTTTCGTAGTGGTTTATTTTACCCTCTCTAGCCTCTTGCATCGACAATTCCACCTCGGTTAATTTTCGTGTGCCAACCGTTTTTTTTGAGGGCGATGCCACCACCTTTGCGCCTAAAGACACGAACAAATCGAGCACTTTTTTCATTGTGCTGTTGCGTGCGTCATATTCTAAAGTTACCGTTGCCATAGTTGTGCATTTTTAATTTCGCTGCAAAGATACAGAAAATTCCACAAAAACACAAGTTTTTCTACGCACGCCCTCCCGCAAGAGTGGCGTTCTTCATTTTTTTTGTACCTTTGCACAAAATTCCGTTGAGAAGATGAAAAGTCGGGGAGTTTTCTCCGCTCGGCAAATCAATACACACTTCTCACTGCTAACTTCTAACTAAAAAGATGAGTTTCAGCATAAAAAACGATTATTCGCTCTTGCACCACAACACTTTCGGCATGAATGTGCAGGCGCGCCATTTTGTGGAATACGATAGCGTCGATAGTCTGTGCGAATTTCTTGCTGCGCACCGCGACGAGCGTTTGTTACACATTGGTGCTGGCAGTAACTTGCTGTTTACCAACGATTTCGATGGATACGTTCTGCACAGCAACATCAAATTTTGCGAGAAAATAGCCGAAAACAACGACCATGTGCTGATGCGCGTGGGCAGTGGCGTGGTGTGGGACGATTTTTGTGCCACAATGTGCTCTGCGAACCTTGGCGGGACCGAGAATCTGTCGTACATTCCAGGCGAAGTGGGAGCTAGCGCAGTGCAAAACATCGGCGCGTATGGTGCCGAGGTGGCGGACATCATCTACCAAGTTGAAACCATAGAAATTGCCACTGGCGAAAGCAGAATTTTTCAGAATTCGGAGTGCAAATATGGCTACCGTCAAAGCATTTTCAAAGATGAATTGAGGGGCAAATATATTGTTACTGCAGTGGTTTTTCGTTTGGCGAAAAAAACCACGCTACGGCTCGATTACGGCAATCTGCGCAGTCATCTGCAACACGTTGCGCAGCCAACCATCGGCGATGTGCGCCAAGCTGTTATCGGCATTCGCAAGCAAAAACTGCCCGAGCCATCGGAACTAGGCAGTGCTGGCAGCTTTTTCAAAAATCCGGTTGTAACCGAGGCAAAAGCCAAGGCACTTTTGGCAGAAAATCCCGCCATGCCGCACTACCCTGCCGCTGATGGTGTGAAAATTCCCGCAGCGTGGCTCATCGAGCAATGCGGTTGGAAAGGGCGCACACTTGGTGGCGCTGCCGTCTACGAAAAACAGCCACTGGTGCTAGTCAACAAAAATCACGCCACACCCGCTGATATTCAGCGACTTGCGCAACAAATTGTTGATTCAATACAAGAAAAATTCGGTATAAAAATAGAGCCAGAGGTGAACTATATCTAAC
>CAVHRT010000186.1:0-2154 GCA_963638355.1 Flexilinea sp.
AGAGCAGAGCCAAACTCGTTTGAGCTATGCCGAGCGGAGCAAAAATCAATCTGAATTTTGAAATCTGAAATTATGAAGAATAACCATGGATTTATAAAAGCGGCGGCGGCGGTGCCAAGGGTGCGCGTGGCCGATTGCGAATGGAATGCGCGCCATACGCTCGATTTGATGCGTGGCGCCAACGATGTCGATGTGCAGTTGCTCGTTTTCTCCGAACTTGGACTGACGGGTTACACTTGCGCCGATCTGTTTCACAATTCGCTACTCATCGAAAAAGCCGAAGAATGGCTGGCGTGGCTGCTCAAAGAATCTGCAAAAATCGACATTGTCACGGTGGTTGGACTGCCTGTGCGGGCGCAAAATCGTCTGTTCAACTGCGCTGTGGCGTTCAAAAATGGCAAAATTCTTGGCATAGTGCCGAAAACTTATCTGCCAAACTACAACGAATTTTACGAAAATCGCTGGTTCGCCTCGGCTGCCGATAGCACTGAAAATAGCGTTACTTTGTGCCGCCAAACTGTGCCGTTTGAAGCAAATTTGCTGTTCCGCTCTGGCGATGCAACTTTTGCTATCGAACTGTGCGAGGACCTTTGGGCGCCCATTCCACCAAGTTGTGCGCACGCTTTGGCTGGTGCTGATATCATCGTAAATCTGTCGGCCTCGAACGAGCTGACGGGCAAAAATGCCTATCTGAAAAATCTTATTCGTCAGCAATCGGCGAGGTGCATTGCGGGCTACGTGTATGCTTCGGCGGGCTTTGGCGAGTCGAGCACCGACCTTGTGTTTGCTGGTAATGCCATTGTGGCCGAGAATGGTTCGATCCTTGCCGAAAATTCGCGCTTTTCGCTGATGGAGCAACTGACTATCAGTGAGATAGATGTGGAAAGCCTGCGTCACGATCGTCAAAATAAAACGGCATTCTCGCGCAATTTGGCTGCGTTGCCCGAACATCACTTCATCGATTTTGAGATGACACAAGTGCCGCTCAGCCTCACGCGTGTGGTCGATGCCACGCCTTTTATTCCGAAAAATGACGATATGGCTGCCACTTGCGACGAGATTTTGAACATTCAGACGCACGGACTTGCCACGCGCCTCGCCACCACGGGCATAAAACAGATGGTGTTGGGCATTTCGGGCGGATTGGATTCGGCACTTGCGTTGCTTGTGTGCGTGCGCGCCTGCGATCTGCTGAAACTGCCGCGAACCAATGTCGTGGCTATCACCATGCCGGGCTTTGGCACTACGGGGCGCACCTACAAAAACGCTACTGAATTGGTACAAAATCTGGGTGCTACGCTGCGCGAAATCAGCATTGAAAAGGCTTGTCTGCAACATTTTGCCGATATCGGTCACGATGCCACGCAGCACGATACAACTTACGAAAACACTCAGGCTCGCGAGCGTACGCAAATTTTGATGGACGTGGCGAATCAATGTGGCGGATTGGTCATTGGCACGGGCGATTTGTCGGAGTTGGCGCTGGGCTGGGCCACCTACAACGGCGACCACATGAGCATGTATGCCGTGAACACCAGCATTCCGAAGACGCTTGTGCGCTATCTTGTGCGCCACGCTGCCAACAGCGATTTTGCTGCTGCCGCGCGCAATAATCTGCTCGATATTATCGACACGCCCGTGAGTCCCGAGCTGCTTCCAGCCGATGCGCAGGGCGATATTGCGCAGAAAACTGAAGATTTGGTTGGTCCGTACGAACTGCACGATTTCTTCCTTTACAACATGTTGCGCCATGGTTTTTCGCCGAGTAAAATTTTGCTTTTGGCGAAACAGGCTTTTGCCGATAAATTCGACGATGCTACAATACAAAAATGGCTGCGCGTGTTTGTTCGTCGCTTTTTCAATCAGCAATTCAAACGCTCGTGCATGCCCGATGGTCCCAAGGTTGGTAGTGTAAACCTTTCGCCCCGTGGCGATTGGCGCATGCCCAGTGATGCCAGTTCGGCCATGTGGCAAAACGAGGTGAATTGAGAGTTGAGAATTAAGAGAAAAACCAACTGCAAATGGTTGTGATGTGTAGGGATGTGGCGTGCCGCGTCCCTACTGTCGTTTCGTGGTTTGCAGTGGACGGTTGTGTGTTTTTTTTCGTTCATTTCTTTTGACGACCAAAAGAAACGAACCAATTTTGCGATTAAG
>CAVHRT010000187.1:0-2097 GCA_963638355.1 Flexilinea sp.
TGGCGTTTGTCGATCGTTTTCGCGCCAATGCAGCACAAAATACCAATCTTGGCTGTAGGTGTTGGCAAACGAGTACAACGGATAGACGCTGCTTTTGATGTGCGTTATTTGCATGTGCTTGTTGCACGGACTGGCCAAATCGTACAGTTGTTTGACCCTCTCCCAAGCGGATTTTTCGTCGCGCTCTTGGAAGCGGATAATCGTGTCGCGGTACGACTTATCGCCGTGCTGGCGCAGTTGCACGCTGTAGTTGATTAGCTGTTTGGCAGCAGTCACCAGTGGGTGATTCTGCATCACTTCGTCGATTGTTTTGATCATGATTTTGATGTTTTAAGTTGTTACGATTAAGCCATTGCGGCTGATAATTTCTTGAACTGTTTGCGCTGATTTGTCAGCAGTTGCACGATGGAATCGTACTGTTCAGGCACCTGATTGCATGCCGCGCGGACTTGCTTGATGTCGCCCTGTGGCAGACCGATCTCGATGGTTGCGAGGCGGTGGTTCTGCTTGTCACGACAGGACAGGATGAGCGAGTCTTTGCGTTCGTAATAGCGGTTGCTGTAGACGCAGTGGTGCATGCTCTGCCCTTCTTCGTAGAACGACTGCACTGTCGGCAAAACTGCTATGTTGAACTGCTGATTCTTGAGATTTAGCGACAGAAACGGTGTTATTCTTTTGGTATAATCTTCCTCCGCCAAGGCGATGCGCTTCTTCTCCTGCTCGTATTTCTCCTTCTCGAGCGCTTTGCGTATCGCCTCGTTGGTCTTGGCGTGGGCTGCTGCCAGGTCTTCTGGGCAGACATAATGCGCATTGTGGATGTCCTTTCCAAGGCGGATCAGTTGCTGCAGATAGTCGATGTAATCGCTCACGTCGGCGGGCTGATAGTGGTTGCGCAGGCAGATTTTGAGCGCAGGCCACAGCGCGTTCATCGTTCGCTCTTCAAGGCGATACGCCATCTCGTGCATGCCCGCTTTCCAGATAGTTTCAAAGCGTGAGTCGCTGAAGAGTTTGCAGATGGTCGCTGCCGATGGAAAATCTTCGTCGCTTTGCGTGTTCAGACCGACCAACTTTGCTTTTTTGCCATAGCGTTTTGCACGCAGATTTGCCCAAGCATGCACATCGTAGGGCGTGTAGGGCCACGGCTGATTGAGTTGACGCAGTTCAATCGCGGTGTCGTATCGCCATTGGTCGTGATAGGCGCTGAACGAGGTGCGCATGCGAGCACAGACGGCTCGTTGACCATTGTCAGCAACGAAAATGCGGAAGATCTCGATTGGCTCCAGACGTACTGCTCTGCCCTTCCGAAAATAGGTACGGAGCAAGTAGTAGCGCAGTATCAGAAAACCTTTTGCGCTGTCGATAGCCATGATGTAGTACGACTGTTTGTTCGACCATTTGCGGTTGTCCATCGGCTTGAGTCGTTTGCCGCAATGTGGGCAGACGACCTCGCCTTTGCGGTTGAGTTTGGGCTTCTCGATTAGTTCGCCACAATCGCCGCAGATGAGCGTCTTCTGCCTGTTTTGAAAAGCGATATGCTCGCACGCGCGGTTGTAGACCTCGACAAAGTGCTTTTGCTCAATTGTGCGAAGAGAGCCGTTGGTATCAACGACCCTCTTCTGAAATTCTGTTCTCGGTTTCATAGTCCTTCGAATAATGATGGTTCATTTTGCGTTTTCTTGGCTGCCGCTGTTGGCGTGCTTTTAGGTTTGAGCGCCTCCATCTGCTGACGGATAATGCGTTCGCGCGCCTCGCGTTTGCACTCGGCAATCTCTTCGTCGGACAGCTGCACTTCGTGGTTGAGCACGATTTGACATTGCGGGCGCGTGCCTACCTCGATTTTGTCCTCATCCCAGTAGTGCATTGCCATGGAGTAGATCTCCTCGTCGGCAAAACCAAATTTGCCCGATTGCTTCACCTGATTGATGATGTAGGTGCAGCAGTCGGCGGTGTTTTTGTTTTGAGTTTTGCTCACTTCGCAGCAGTGTTTCAGAAAAGCAGGGTCTTTTTCTCCCTGCTTGATTAAAAATTGGCGGATCGCCGCTTCAAATCGCTCCGATTGTTTTTGTTGATTTAATTGTGACATGATTTTTTGATTTT
>CAVHRT010000188.1:0-2090 GCA_963638355.1 Flexilinea sp.
GGAAGATATAGATAAATTGACCAATGCTTTTTTAGAGATTCTTCCTTATCCACTTAGTGATGATTATCAGTTTATGTTAATTGATATCAAAAACAACCAAGAGGAACTCCGATATATCATTGAAATAACGGATGTTACTTATGATGACATGACACAACAGATCGGCTATCCCTATCTCAGCGATTTTACCTATGACAATTGGGGCAATATCCAAGATATACTTATTCTGCTCAATGAGAAAAATCACAAAGATATTACGTTTGCATTCAAAGGTATAGATTCTAACAAAACACTTGATGTAACAATTAAATATCCGTATGAGATACCAACCTACTGACGACACACAGACGTTTTATTTAATAGAAATGGATAAATGCAATATAAAACATAGATAGATCAAATATTGATATTCCCCATGTCCATCAACTCCAAGCCCAAGCGCATACTCGCCATGATTGGCATTGGCGCGGTGTTAGTACTACTACTCTACGCCATTGGCGTGCCGCAGAAAAACATTGGCATATCACGAGCGGCATTCTATTCTTCGTATGGATGTGGCTTGGTGGGAAGTGGTAAAAACAAAATTATTATTCTATTTTTCCCAACACCCCATCTAGCTACACCCACCGAATAAGCCACACAATGTCAATTTGTGGGACAGCGCCCCCAAAATTCACAAAGTCAAACAAGTTACTCACTCATCTTCGAAAAACTCCTCATCAAAATCGAATTCTTCTGCGAAATCGGTGTCGGAGTCAAGGAAGGTGTCGAGTGAGCGGCGCTCTTTTTTGGTGGGGCGACCAGTGCCTTTGGCGCGAGTGTTATTTCGTTCAAGTCGCAGAGTATCAATCAGTTGCTGCTGATCTGGTGCAGTGATATTCTCCATAAACTGCGGCACCAATTTGGCACCAACACGACTCGAAGCAATGCCCGTCACGCGAAAAGTGTAGGTTACGGGCGGACGGCGCACCTGCAGCACATCGCCCACATGCACCTCGCGCGAGGGCTTCACTGCTCCACCCTGCACCAGCACGCGCCCCTTCTTGCAAGCCTCGGCCGCCACACTGCGCGACTTAAACACCCGCACCGTCCAAAGCCATTTGTCGATTCGGCAAGTCATTGCTTCGCAAATTTCTAATTTCTAGATTTGAATATTTGAAAATTGGGGGCGGTGAGCCTGTCGAACCGCCCCAACTTCTCATTTCTAACTACTAACTTCTCACTAAAAATTTCGAACTCCTCACTTCTCATTCCTAACTATTACAGCAACTTGCTGGCAATCTCGGAGAGTTCGCTGCGTTCGCCTTTCACCAGATTGACATGCGCAAAAATGTCCTGTCCACGCATGCGGTCGATCATGTATACAAGGCCGTTCGACTGCATATCAAGGTACGGCGAATCGATCTGATAGACATCGCCCGTGAAGACGATTTTGGTGTGTTCGCCAGCGCGCGTGATGATGGTCTTGATTTCGTGCGGCGTCAGGTTTTGCGCCTCATCAACAATGAAATAGGTGTCGCTCAGGCTGCGGCCGCGAATGAACGCCAGCGCCTCGATGACGAGTTGGTTATTTTTCTGCATCTCTTCCAAAATGCGAATCTCCTTGCCCTGATACGAAAACAGACTTTTTATCACATTCAGATTGTCGAACAGCGGCTGCATGTAAGGTGCTACCTTCTCCTGCGCATCGCCTGGCAACGCGCCAAGATCTTTGTTCGACATGGCAACGATTGGTCGAGCCAACAAAATCTGCTTGAAATCGTCGTGCTGCTGCAATGCTGCCGCCAGAGCCAACAGCGTCTTGCCCGTACCTGCGCGACCAGTAACAGCCACCAGTTTTATGCGGTCGTCAAGCAACACATTCAGCGCAAAAGCCTGCTCAGCATTGCGCGGTTCCACGCCAAAAGCGCGCTGTTTATCAACACGTTGCACCACGCCATCGAACGGATTGTAGTGCGCCAAAGCCGACGAGCGATTGCTTTTCAGCACAAAACTGTCGTTCGGTTCAATGTCCGATCGGAACGGAAATTCTTCGATATCGACGCCCGCCTGCGACTCGTAAAGACGATCGATCAGAGTCGGATCGATTT
>CAVHRT010000189.1:0-2044 GCA_963638355.1 Flexilinea sp.
CTGTTTCATGGTTGTGGCAAGATTTTGTATTTCAGATTTCAAATTTCAGATTTCAAATTAGTAGCAAGTAGCAAGTAGCAAGTAGCAAGATTGGGCTAGTGCAATTGAGAAGAGCTGCTGCAAGATAGATTTCAGATTTCAAATTTCAGATTTCAGATTAGTAGCAAGTCGCAAGTAGCAAGATTGGGCTAGTGCAATTGAGAAATGCTGCTGCAAGATAGATTTCAAATTTCAAATTGCGGTATCCACGGCGGGCTGCAAAAAAATTATCAATTATCAATTATCAATCGTCAATTAAACGCGCGGTGAGCTTGTCGAACCGCGGTATTATTTATTGTTTATTGTTATCGAACCCCCGCCCGTCGCTATCGCTCCTCGTCCCCCTATCTTTTCGCGTTGCTTCAAGCAGGGGGACAGAATCGCACCACGGTTGGCTCGGCTGGTTATTTTGTGTTTTGCAGTGTCGTTGTTCTTACCCATCATCTCCCCTTTCCAAGGGGAGTACCCGCTACTGCGGGGGAGGGGTTAAAAAAATCACTCAATAACACAACAACCCAATAATTTAATGATCGTGCCCTTCAACTTTCTGCGGCTGGTTTGGGGGGGACGTGCCATGGCGCGTCCCTACAATTTCAATAATCTTCCGTACTCTTTTTCTCGTCATTTCATCTTGAGGTGCCAAATTGGCACCTCAAATTATGTTCAGTCTTTCCGCAGACCGTAATCTTAATTGTGCGAAAACCGCATTTTAACACTTGCAAAGAGCGATTTTTTTGCAAAAAATTTCGTTTTTGCAATTCGTTTGCAGGCAGCAGGGCAAAATTTTTGCCACACACCCCATGCACGTAAACTGCCTATCGGTGCGGCTTTCGGGCCGTCACGACAAACAATCTGCACCTTGGTCAAACATTTTTCGACCAATTAACCAATAAATCGGACAAACATACAAGTTTTTATCGACATACACAACATTTTTATCGACAAAAATTCAAAAAAAAATTTCTGGGTAGTCGCAAGTAGCAAGTAGCAAGTAGCAAGACTCGGCTAGTGCAATTGAGAAACGCCGCTGCAAGATATGTTTTTCAAGTTTCAAGTTAAAAGTTTCAGGTTTCAAGTTTCAGGTTTCAGGTTGCGGTATCCACGGCGGGCTGCAAAAAAAATTATCAATTGTCAATTATCAATTATCAATTGAAAAAATCTTACTTTTGCAGCAAAATTGAACATTATGGAAATACGCACTGCAGATTTTTTGGCGTCGGTGGCCGATGTGAGGCAATGTCCCGCCAGCGAGATGATGGAATTTGCGTTCATTGGGCGGTCGAACGTGGGCAAATCGAGCCTGATAAACTGCCTGACGGGTCGCAATGGTTTAGCAAAAACCTCGTCGAAACCGGGTAAAACGCTCACCATCAATCACTTTGTGATAAACAATCAGTGGCAGTTGGTCGATTTGCCGGGCTACGGTTATGCGCGGGCGGGTCGCAGTCAGCGCGAGGCTCTGCGCCGCATGATCGAGGGTTACGCGCTCTATCGTCAGCAGATGGCATGCCTGTTTGTGCTAGTCGATAGTCGCCACCCTGCGCAGAAAATCGACCTTGAATTTATGCAGTGGCTGGGCGAGAACGAGGTGCCGTTTGCCATCATCTTCACCAAGGCCGACAAGCAGTCGCGCACCCGCACGCTGGCCAATGTAGAGGCATACAAGGCGGTGCTGCTCGAGTCGTGGGAGTCGCTGCCCGACATCTTCATCACCTCGTCGGAGAGTGGCGCCGGCCGCGATGAGGTGCTAGGGTACATCGAAAAGATAGTGAGAAGTGAGAAGTTAGAAGTGAGGAGTGAGGAGTGAGGAGTGGAAGCATGACGGTTGGACAGTGAGTAAAGATTTCAAATTTCAGATTTCAAATTTCAAATTAGTAGCAAGTCGCAAGTCGCAAGATTGGGCTAGTGCAATTGAGAAACGCTGCTGCAAGATATGTTTCAAGTTTCAAGTTTACTACTGATGCGATAAATTTTTGATTATAAATCCAATAAAAGTTCTTTGACA
>CAVHRT010000190.1:0-2028 GCA_963638355.1 Flexilinea sp.
AATTATCAATTATCAATTGAAAATTACCTCAAATCGTTCACCTCCACTTCGGGGTGCTGAGCGGGATCGAAGGTGAAGCGGAAATCCTTTGGCAGCGGCTGCTGCGAACGAATGGTGATGATGATGTGGTCGGCATTGCGCTGACAAAATTCGATGCGACGCAAACGGTAAGTCTTCTTGTCAATAGTCAGTTTTATGCGGAAATAATCGACTTTTTTCGCCACCGTTGGATAGAGGCAAAGCAGGTAAGCATCGTCGGTCGTCTCCTCGTCGAAACCGACTCGATGCGTCTGGGCATAGTCGCGCACCATGAGCAACGGATTGGCCTCGCGCTGCTCCTCTGCCGACGGCTCAGCAATGGCAACCTCGTTGTTTTCGGGCATATAAATCCACTGCGTCTTGCCATCGAAAAAAGTTTCGATGCCGCCAAATTTCAGGTACGATTTTTTGCCACTGACGGCGCAAACGCCATTCGAAGCATTCTTTTTGTCGGTGTTGCCTGCAGCGTAATTCACCGAAAAATCAATCTTCAACGGACTGCGTTGCAACTGCGCCACGGCTTTGTCGGCAATGGCTTTGGCCTGTGCATCGGTGGTGGCTTGCGCCAAAATTGCGCCACTGCAGCAGAGTGCCGCCACAAGGCATATTATCGTTCTTTTCATGATGAGTGCGTTTTTTCTGATTTCCTGATTATTTCAGATTTTGTTCCACCGCATTGCGGTGTTATTGTTGCGTTACGGGGCAAATTTTGATTTCATACTCGGGCGAATAATTCGCCCCTACAGAATTCACAACCAACCATAGCCCATAGTCTATGCTCTATACTCTATTTTTCGCAGTGTCCCGTCTTTACTCTTTATTCTTTACTCCTTATTCTTTACTCCTTACTCCCATACTCACAAAATCGTCTTCAAAAGTTCGCCCAATTCGTATTCGGTATGTACAAGCACTTGGCGCGGTTTGCTGCCACTGACCGGACCAACAATTCCAGCCGCCTCCAACTGATCCATAATGCGCCCTGCGCGATTGAAACCAATTTCGAATTTGCGCTGCAACATCGAAGTTGAGCCTTGCTGCGCCCCGACAACCCAATGTGCGGCATCGTTGAACAACGAATCGAGCTTGTGCATATCGACTGTTGCACTATCACCGCCATCGCCTTCGGGCAGATCGGCCTCGGGCAGGACATACGGCACCTCGCTGCGATTACTGGCCGAATTGAAAATGATAGGTGCCTCCTGATCGGCAATGAACTTGACAATGCGCTCCACTTCGGGCGTATCGACAAAAGCACACTGCACACGCGTCATTTCGGTGCCACCTTGCGAGAACAACAAATCGCCTTTGCCCACAAGTTGCTGAGCACCAGGCGCATCGAGAATGGTCTGCGAGTCGACGCGCGCTGACACTTTGAAGGCAATTCGCGCAGGAAAATTCGCCTTAATCATGCCCGTGATGATATTTACCGACGGGCGCTGCGTGGCAATAACCATGTGAATGCCGATGGCTCGAGCCAACTGCGCAATGCGCGCTATTGGCATCTCCACCTCTTTGCCTGCGGTCATTATCAAGTCGCCAAATTCGTCGATAACTACCACAATATAAGGCATATAGCGATGCCCATTCTGCGGATTGAGTTGACGATTTACAAATTTTTCGTTATATTCTTTGATGTTGCGCACATGAGCCAATTTCAGCAAATCGTAGCGCTGATCCATCTCTTTGCAAATGCTGTTGAGCGTCTGTTTCACCTTGTCGACATCGGTTATTACAGGCTCTTCGGCATCGGGCAACTCTGCCAAAAAGTGTTTCTCGATATCGGAATAAATGCTGAATTCCACCTTCTTCGGATCGACCAACACAAACTTGAGTTGCGACGGGTGTTTTTTGTAAAGCAGCGATGTGATGATGGCGTTCATGCCCACCGATTTACCTTGACCCGTAGCGCCCGCCACCAGCAAATGCGGCATTTTTGTAAGGTCGAACATGAAAATATCGTTCGTGATGGTGCGCCCCAGGGCCACAGGC